>JBAQWL010000194.1:0-6363 GCA_049298895.1 Gallionella sp. | reverse complement strand
GTATTGTTCATATCTTTGATGAGAGGAAAAGTCGCCTTGCGCACATGCGCGATGATTAAATTGGAACACGTACTTCCGCTCAGTTGCGCGAACAGGGCACTCTGATGTGCAGGGATCGGTTCCTTGGAAAGGCGAAACGCACCGTTCTCCCGCCAAGCAATTCCCCAGCCGTCAGGATTGTCCGCCACTTGGCCACCACGCAGACGAAACATGTTGAGCTCCTGATTCGCAGCCAAAGGGTGGTCGGACGATATACCAAAGAGCTCGCACACAGGCTTGTCCTATCGGTATTTGCGCAAGTACCAGGATTCGAAGAATGCCTTGGCACTATGCATCAAACTTAGCGGCGGTAACGCCATGTCGCTGTCCGGCGTGCGCCGAACCAGCATGCCAGCATCGAGGCTGTCGACGATGCAGAGCAGTTCCACCTTGAATGTCCGCTGCGGAATGTCTCCATCCAGTTCTACCAGCAGGTTCGCGGCTGCCGTTTCGCCTTGTAGATCTGCCATGTGCGCCTGCTTCGGCATCCAGTCTGGCCCCGGAAAACTGCCGGAATCGCCAACGACATAGACCGCCGGAAATCCCTCTACCCGGCACTGCGCATCGGCCTTGACGAGTCCGCCCGGTGATCGCGGCAGGCTGGTCTGGTCGAACCAGGCATTGCCGGTCAAACCGGGCATGAAGATGATGAGGTCGGCAGCGAACTCGCCGCCTTCGGTCTTCACTTTATCCGACTCGAAGCCGACCAGTTTGTGGCCAAGTTGTTTCCTGATGTCGCGGCGTTCCATCTCAGTCATCAGGCGTTCCATAGCACGTACACCGAGACGGTTTCCGGGATTGGTCATGGGATTGAAGAAGGTGAGGCCGATCTTTTCCCGTCGCCCTTCGCGGCGCAACTGGGTATCCAGCCCGAACAGGAACTCGAAGATCGGGCCGCCGCGCATGGCAGTCGGTTCGTTCGGGTTGCCGGAGAATCCCAGCGCAATGGTGCCTTGCTTGAGCGCGGCCACCCGATCGCGGATCTTCTCTGCGGCAGCGATGCCTTCGCAGGGCAGGATGGCATGCTCGATGCCGGGCAACTTCTTGATGAAACGTCCGCCACAGGCGATGATCAGGCCGCCGTTCACCACCTTGCCGTTGTTCGTCAGCACGGTGCGCCCCCCGTTCTCCAGACCGGTCGCTTCGCCCGCGACGAAACGAATACGGTTGTCGTGCAGGAAGCGGTCGAGCGGAATACGCACATCTTCCGCTTTACGTTTGCCGGAAGGTATCCAGATCAAACTCGGCAGGAACACCAGTTCCGCTTTGGGTGCGATAAGTGTGATCTCGGCGTCCGCGTCGAGCTGGCGCAACTTTCGCGCCGCAGACAGCGCGGCAAAACCTGCACCGATGATCGTGATCTGTTTCATGTTCGTACTCCTGAAGTTTCGGGATTGATGCGGGGATGCGTTTCCGCGCCGAACAGCCAGAGTATTCCCCCTGACAGGAACATCGAGATCGCCACGAACCAGAATGCCGCCTCCACTGAGCCGCTGAAATGTGCGGCGATACCCAATCCCAGCGCACCTATACCATAGCCGAGGTCGCGCCAGAAACGGTAGATGCCGATGGCCGAACCGCGCCAGTTGGGATGAGAGATGTCGGCCACGGCTGCCGAAAGGTTCGGATAGAGCAGCGCCATGCCGAAGCCGGATATGGCGGCGGACAGTGACCACCACGCCATGCCTTCACCGAGCAGCATCATGGCCACACCCGCGCCGCAGATCCACATGCCCAGCACATTCGGTTTGTGGCGGCCGATATGGTCGGAGAGTTTGCCGGTGAAAAACTGTGAGCCGCCCCAGACGAAACCATAGACGCCGACGATCCAGCCGATGTCGGTCAGGCTCACGCCGCGCTGGTAAAGGAACACCGGGTAGAACACCCATACCAGTGCATCGACGAATTTTTCCACCAGTCCGGCCTGGCTGATGGCAGCGAGGCGTTTGTCGCGCCACGATACCAGCGTGAATACTTCCCACGTCGTCGGCTGCGCGCCGATGTTGGCCGGGTAGCGCGGCAGAGGCCCAGTGCTCATGCCAGCCTTGTGTTTTGCCGCTTCGCTTTTGGCCCACGGCAGCGTGTCTTTTACCCATAGTAGGGTGAGCAGCATGGCCAGCAAGATAGTCGTCATGCCGAACAATAACAGCCCGCTACGTGGCCCAAGCATGGTCGCCAGATAGGCGGTGATGATGCCCGCCAGCGCCAGTCCTACATAGCCGGAGAATTCGTTCAGGCCGATGGTCAGGCCGCGCTGATCGGCGCGGGTGATGTCTAGTTTAGATGTCTGTGTCATCGACCAGGTCAGCCCCTGATTGATGCCGAGCAGCACCGTCGCCGCGACGATCCAGCTCCACGACGGCGCAAAATAAACCAGCAATGGAATGGGCAATGCGGCGCCCCAGCCCAGCAGCAATACCTTCTTGCGACCGATGCGTTCGGACAAACGTCCGGCCACGAAATTGAGCGTGCCTTTGACCAGGCCGAAGGCCACCACGAATGCGGTGAGCAGCATGAACGAGTTCTTCGGCACGCCGAATTCGGATTCGGACAATGCGGGTACTACCGTGCGCATCATGCCGATGGTGAAACCCACCAGCATGACTTGCAGCAGTTGATGAAGGAACTGGTCGAGGTTGACCCGGATGCCGTGGGTCAGCGTGCCGTGCGTCATCATCAGCCTGCGAGGTTGGCCGCTACCATCCTGTCCATTTCGGCGGGGCGTGGTGGAATCTCCTTGAGCAGGTTCTCGATGAAAGCTTCCTTGTTCATCGTCAATCCGGGATTCCACCGCTTCTCGAAGCCGATGGTCGAGCTGGGTTTTCCTGACAGCCCGGCTCCACAGACGCTGCCTGCTTGATGCCCGGGATAGATCTCGACTTCGTTGGACAGATGCAGCAACTTGGAGTGGATGCTGTCATAAAGCTGTGCGGCCATCTCGCGCTCACGCCCCAGCAAGTCAGGCCGGCCAATAGCCCCAACGAACAGCGTGTCACCTGTGATCACGAACCAGGGCAACTCCCCGCGACGCATATCCCTCACTAACAGGCAGATGCTGTCGGGCGTATGACCGGGAGTATGCAGCACCTCGACCTCGACGTTGCCGAGGTTAAGCGATTGACTGTCACACAATGGTTCAAACTTGAATTTCACCAGACCAGTATCGGATTCGTGCAGACAGTACGGTGCGCCGACCATCTGCGCGAGCTTCCTGCCGCCAGAGTAATGGTCGGCATGGACGTGGGTATCGATCACGTAATTGATGGTGACGTTCGCTTTCTTTGCTTCCTCGATGTACCACTCCTCATCGCCAGCAACCACGTCCACCGCCATGGATTTACCCTTGGTGCCGCAGCCGAAGAAATAAGACAGTGAAGACTCTTTCGTTGCCAGTTGTTTGAAAAACACAATGATCTCCTTGTTATTGCGGCTCTATATCGTCAGAAGTGGCGATACAACCAGTACTTCTCATACAGTATCTTAGCTACGTGCCAGAACAGGTTCGGCCCGCGCATTTCCATATGGGGCATCGGTTCGGCGTAAAAATTTCCCTTGCCGATGCCGGCGCGTGCGTTGCCGGTTTCAATGAAACACATGCCCTCGCCGGCGAATTTTCGTGGCGCACCCCGTCCGGTCCAGGCATGGGCGATGTTGTTTGCCACCACCTCGGCTTGGCCGTGGGCGAAGACCCCGGCCTTGGGCAGCGGACGACCCATCTTCAAGGGAATGGAGGTAATGTCGCCGATGGCGAAGACGCCCTCGAACTTCGTTTGCATCGTGTGCCGATCAACCGGAATCCAGCCCGCCTCGTTGGTGAGTCCTGCTTCGCGCACCACTGCCGGCGCACGATGCGGCGGGACATAGAACAGCAGATCATATTCGGAGGTGGTGCCGCTGGCGAAGGTGATGCGGCGCGCCGCCGGATCGATCTCCTTGACCTGATGTTCTGGATGATAGGCGACCCCCTGCGTCTCGACCATGCCGCGCACTGCAGCACCCACTTCGGGACCCGCCACAAACATCGGGCGGGGCTCGGCGGCGAAGAATTCGATTGTCGTCTTGTCGCGCAGACCGTGCTTGCGCAGAAAGGAGTCCACCAGCAGTGCTGCCTCGTAGGGAGCCGCCGGGCATTTGTACATGGGTGCAGCAGTGAGAATGACGATGCGCCCGCCCTCGAAACGGGCGAGGGCATCACGGATGGCTCCGGCACCTTCCATCGTGTATATGTTAAGTCCCGATGCCGCCAGACCGGGGATAGCCTCGGGCGCATAGTCGGCGCCCAACGCGATCACTAAGGCATCGGCTGCGAGCGATTGTCCGTCGATCTCGACTACCCTCCGCACCGGATCGATACGGGTGACGTTGCCACGTCGCAGCTCTACGCCACGATTCGCCAGCCGGTCAAAAGAGCGGGTGAAGTCTTCCGGTTTCCGGTCGCCGACCATCAGCCACAACAGTGATGGCGGAAAGAAATGCCGGTCAGTGCGATCCACCGCAATGACGTGATCGGAGTCTGGTAGCAGTTTCCTGAGCGTCTCGGCAGCGACCAGCCCGCCCAAGCCAGCACCCAACACCAGCACAGTGCGACTCATCTCATTTTCCTAAAAAACGATAACTTTATCGGCCCACTGCGTCCAAGTGGTGAGCTGATCCATGGTGCTGTGCGATGCGCCTTCAATCAGCTCATCGGTGGCGATACCGCGTGCATCAAGGCAACTGCCGCACACGCCGACTTCTCCACCATTGCGTGCCACCATGCCCAGCATATCGCCGATGTTGTAATAACCCTGCGGTACTTTCTGCCCGCGCTTGGCGCATGTGGCTGCATCACCAATCAGGAACATCTTGACCTCTGCATCGCCAGTCTTGAGTAGCGTGCGAGCGAGTCGCAAGCCGTTGTAGCTGCGTTCCGTACCATAAGGTGCATCGTTTAGTATCATCAGGTATTTCATAATTTCCTCCATCTCTATAACAATCTAAACATTACTGGATTGATTAGAGCAACATCTGGGCGGAATGTCAATAGAATCCTTGATGGATTATTTAATGATATAATTAACTGTCGGATAGTTATTGGATTGTTATGATGAAAGACGCACGCAAGATAAAAGACCTGCTCTATGAACAGGTGGCACGAATAGGCAAGGTATTCTCCAGCCCCAAGCGGCTGGAGTTGATTGAGCTGCTGTGCCAGGGTGAGAAGACAGTAGAAACGCTTGCTCATGAGGCTTCTATCAGTATGAAACTGGCCAGTGCCCATCTGCGCGAGTTACGCACATCGCAACTGGTCGAAACCGAGCGGCGCGGCAAAAACATTTTTTATCGGCTAGCCGACAAGGCAGTGGCTGATTTATGGGTACAAATCCATAAGTTAGCCGAAAATCGTCTGATTGAACTGCAAATGGAATTACAGAAAATCGCTACACAACCGAGCGATTTGGTACCCAATGATCGGGAGACACTGATGAAAATGGCACGCCGCGGGGACGTGGTCGTACTAGATGTTCGGCCAACCGAGGAATATTTGGTGACACACCTTCCATTTGCTCGTTCCATTCCAATCGACGAGCTGCGCAAACGTCTTGCGGAGCTACCAAAGGACAGGCCGATTGTTGCCTACTGCCGTGGTCCTTATTGCTTGATGGCGATAGATGCAGTAGAGCTGTTGCGCAAGGAGGGTTTTAAGTCTGCGCATTTGCGGGATGGTGTCGCAGAATGGGAACTGACAGATATTCGATAGTTGTAGTTTTACCTCGCCTGCCGTGAATTATCTTCTAAACCAGAAGGACTGGTGGCACAAAGTGGCCGCCCAGCTAGGACTCCACAAAGCGGACTGAGGCAACTTACCTATGCTCTTCTAGGAACGTCCGGATTTTGCCATCCTACTACAGGCTGACTTTTACCGCTTACTGGTAATTGCCGAAGTCAGAGTGCGACTGACTGTGTGCCAGCCGCACTCCCTGCTAATTGCTAGATTTCAGTCTGCTCTGAAATCTCCAAGGCATCGTCGACCTCAATGCCCAAGTATCGAACTGTGCTTTCAAGATTGCTATGTCCGAGCAGCAGTTGAACGGCACGTAGGTTCTTTGTTCGACGATATATCAGAGTAACCTTTGTACGACGCATCGTGTGAGTGCCATAATCCGCAGGATCAAGGCCGATAGAGCCAACCCATCGATGCACGATTCGGGCATATTGCCGCGTGGTGATATGAGGGGATTTTCTCAGCCGACTTGGGAAAAGGTACTGTTCTGAATTTAAATTTTCTTTATCAATCCATGCAGCCACAGCGTCTCGGGTTTGCTCCGTCAACTCGAACTGAAC
>JBAQWL010000193.1:0-13638 GCA_049298895.1 Gallionella sp. | reverse complement strand
GAACATCGCGGCCAGCAGCGGCATCGAGATCACGCCGGCCCAGAAACGCGGCGCGACGATGCGCGCGATCGGATTCACCGCCATCATCTCCATCGCCGAGATCTGCTCGGTCGCTTTCATCAAACCGATCTCCGCGGTCATCGCCGAGCCGGCGCGGCTGGCGAACAGCAACGCCGCCACCACCGGCCCCAGTTCGCGCACCAGGCCCAGCGCCACCATCACGCCGAGCGCCGATTCAGAACCGTAACGCTGCAGCGTTTCATATCCCTGCAAGCCCAGCACCATCCCGACGAACAGTCCCGCCACGATGATGATGATCAGCGACATCACACCGGTGGAGAACAGCTCCTTGATGATCAGGTGGAAGCGGCGGAAGCTGTTGCCCGAATAGATCAGCGTCAGAAAAAAGAAACGCGCTGCCATGCCGATGCGCCATACCGCGTTGACGGCACGATGACCAATGGTCCTGACTGTTTCGGCTGCTGACATTTAATTAGGCCTGCAAATTCAAGTCTTGCCGGTAATCTCTACCGGGATAATGGAACGGTACCGGGCCATCCATCTCGCCATGCACAAACTGGCGTACAAATTCCTTATCAGATGAGCGTATTTCTTCAGGTGTTCCCTCCGCCACAATCACCCCTTCCGCCATGAAATAAACATAATCCACGATCTTCAAGGATTCCTGCACGTCGTGGGTGACCACTATCGAGGTCGCGCCCAGTGCATCGTTCAGGCGTCGTATTAAATTGCCGACCACTGTCAACGAAATCGGGTCAAGTCCGGCAAATGGCTCGTCATACATGATCAGCATCGGGTCAAGTGCCACCGTGCGTGCCAAAGCGACGCGCCGTGCCATACCCCCAGACAACTCGGAAGGCATCAACTTATGCGTCCCGCGCAATCCCACCGCATGCAACTTCATCAACACCAAGTCATGAATAATTTCTTCTGGAAGATCGGTATGCTCGCGCATTTGAAACGCCACATTGTCAAATACCGACATGTCGGTGAACAGAGCGCCGAACTGGAACAGCATGCCCATCTTGCGCCGCATCGCGTACAAACCGTCAGCATCCAACTGGTGTATCACCTGCCCGTCCACCTTGACGTGACCTTTGGTTGGCTTAAGCGAACCGCCAATATGCCTCAACAGTGTGGTTTTCCCACAACCGCTCAAGCCCATGATGGTGATCAAGCTCCCTTTCGGAATGGTCATGTTTATGCCTTCCAGGACGGGGCGCTTATCGTAGGCAAAATTGAGATCGCGAATTTCGACCAATGCAGACAAAATTGAAACCCGGAAAATCTAGATGGCGTATTCTAATCCACCGCACCGGTAATTCCCAAGTCATTCCGATGAAGCCAGCCCCTTGAGCTTACTTGCACTTGCCGTTATGCTCTTCGCCCTATGCCTACATTCATGAGCACACGTTGAACACCTTTTCGACACCACCCAGTTTGCCGACCGACCTGCTGATCGTCGATGACGATGCCTTGATACGCGATGGGCTAGCAATGGCATTGGGCAGCGACTTCAAAATACACCGGGCGGAGTCGCGCGCTGCGGCCATCAATTTATTGCGGGAATTACCCGTTCCGCCGCAACTGGCACTAGTCGATCTGGGGCTGCCACCCTTTCCGCATCGGCCTGATGAAGGATTTCATCTAATCGCAGAATTACTGGCCCATGCACCGGCGATCAAGATATTCGTCTTATCCGGCCAAAACGATCTAAGCAATGCGCGCCATGCACGTACGCTGGGTGCGATCGATTTCATCGCCAAACCCTGTGCGCCGGAGAAAATCAGGCAGTATTTTGACGATGCGCTGAAGATACCGCACAGTCTGCAGGACGAAACGCTTCGCCCTTCGTCATCCCGGGACGGGCAACTATTCGGCATCGTCGGCCAAAGTACCCGCATCATGGCACTGCGCGACCAGATCGTGATGTATGCCACGAACCCTTTTCCTGTCCTCATCGAGGGTGAGTCCGGCAGCGGCAAGGAGCTGGTGGCCACTGCGATACAAAAAAACGGACCGAATCCGGATGCGCCTTTCAAGGTACTCAACTGCGCCGCGATCGCTCCAACGCTGATCGAGCCCACTCTGTTCGGCTACAGCAAAGGCGCCTTCACCGGCGCAACCAGCTCACATTCGGGATTTTTTGAGGATGCTTCTGAAGGCACGCTGTTTCTTGACGAGATCGGCGAGCTGCCGCTGGAACTCCAAACAAAATTGTTGCGGGTGCTGGAGAACGGCGAATATCAACGGGTCGGAGAGACCGCGACACGCACCAGCCGCGCGCGTATCATCGCCGCAACCAATCGCAACTTGCGTGACGCGGTCAGGGCAGGAACGTTTCGCAGCGACCTTTACCACCGCCTCAACGTATTCCCGATCTTCGTCCCTCCGCTGCGCGAACTGGGCCTGGACAAGCTGGTTCTGCTCGACCATTTCCGCGCTTATTACGCGCAGCAGATCAAGCAAGCCCCTTTTGCATTGAACCCGGAGGCGCTGCAACTCTGGGAACGCTACAGCTTCCCCGGCAACAATCGCGAATTGCGCAACATCGTCATCCGCCTCACCACAAAATATCCGGGTAAAACCATAACCGCCACGCAATTGCAGGACGAATTCGACCCGTTTGAAACGGCCTCGGAAACAGAGGGCGGGGGACAGAGGACAGAAGCACCCACAAGAGGCACGCCGCCAGACAGGAAGCCCCTCTTAGACGAACCGCTTAGACAAGCTCAGGACAGGCTCAGGGCAGGCAACTTCAATCTTGATCAGCATCTGCATGAACAGGAAACTTACTATATCGGTGCCGCACTGGAACTTGCCTCTGGCAACATCAGCGAGGCTGCCAGGCTGCTCGGCATCAACCGCACCACTTTGCACAGTCGAATAGATGCTCATGACAAACTCAACACATAGGATCCAATTATGTATTTAGAGCACTTCGGGATCACCGAGCCCCCCTTCAGAATCACTCCTGTCACGGTATTCTTTTTTTCGGGTGCCAATCGCGGCGAAATTCTGGATGCGCTGATTTACTCAATTTGCGAGGTCGAGGGTATCATCAAGGTAAGCGGAGAAGTTGGCAGCGGTAAAACCATGCTGTGCCGGATGTTGCTGGAAAAACTGCCGGGCCATATCGAAACCATCTATCTCGCCAACCCCAGCCTGTCACGCGAAGAAATGCTGTATGCGATCGCCGACGGGCTTGGACTGATTATCACCGGCGAGCGGGTAGGCGTCATCATGAGCATGATACAGAGCAAGCTCGAAGAAAAGGCGCGGGAAGGAAAACGTATCGTCGTCCTGGTGGACGAGGCGCACGCCATGCCGCTGGACACGCTGGAAGAACTTCGCCTGCTGTATAACTTGCAAGTCGGCAACTCCAAACTACTGCAGATAGTCCTGTTCGGACAGCCTGAACTGAACACCAAGCTCGATCAGCCGAACATGCGCCAACTCAAGGATCGCATCGTGCATCACTTCCACATACAGCCCCTGTCTCGCAACATCCTGGAAAGTTACCTGATGTTCCGGATGCGCGCGGCCGGCTACCACGGCCCGAACATCTTCTCGCCGAGAGCCGTCAAACTCATCGCCGACGCCTCCAAAGGGCTGATGCGCCGTGTGAATATCCTCGCAGACAAATCGCTGTTGTCTGCATTTGTCGAGGATACCTATTACATCAAACCCCATCATGTGCAGGCGGCGATGCGCGACAGCGATCTCAAGCCCATCCGCACATGGGCCGATAAAAAACGCCTCCTGGTGGGTGCTACCGTAGCAGTACTATTAGCTGGTTTTGCCGCTTGGTGGATAGCGGCACAAAAAATCCAAGCAGCCACTCCGATTGAGTCACCTGAGGGTAGTCCTAAAATCATCCTCGGTACCGACAATAGCTCAGGGAGTATGAGCAGCACGGCTGCTGAAGCGGCGACACAACCCGTTGCAAACAAGCCGAGAAACTCGCCTGGATTCGCAACCTCATTACCCGTAAAACAGGCTGTCATGTCTGTTGCAGCACCGACAGCAACCAGTTCGAACATGATTTCGCCGCAAGCGCCACTACTCGTTGACGAACCCTCGGCAATCAAGTTCAACCTGTTCGAACAACGCCTGGCGGCAGGCAAACAGTTGATCGAGCAAAAGGCAGCTGTGGCCAGTATTCAGCTGTACTACAGCATGGAAATCAACCCGGAACGTATCGAGGGTTTCCTGCAGCGCGCAGACAAACTGGGCGTACTACACGAAATCTACCTGATTCCCACCAAGTTCGGCAGCAAGGACGGGGTGCGCGTGCTGTACGGCGCATACCCAACTATCGATGCAGCGCGCAAAGCGACCGGGGAATTGCCAAAACGTTATGGGGAAGCTTTCGCCACATCCATCCACCTCTTCTGAACAACATAATAACGAAAGGTATAAAGGCGTATTGAGCAACGCCAGCAAAGCTGTTAGTCTGCTCGCTACAGTAAGGGAGAGAAAATAATGCGTTCACGCAACCTAATTTACCTCTACACCATTAGCATAATTTTAGTGGGGTGCGGCACCAACCCGATCAAACCTTCGGACAAACACATCCAGCGACAAGTCGACCAATCTACCGCAACAACCGGGATACCAGAAACAGTCAAGCGCAGCGTTGCACTCCCTCCACCCAAGCCAGTTACCAAAGTCGAGACCTACAGCGTAGTCGTCACCAATGTTCCGGCACAGGAAATATTGTTTGCGCTGGCACGTGACGCCAAAATCAATTTGGACATCCATTCCGGCATTCAGGGCACGGTCACGGTGAACGCCATCAACCAAACCCTGCCACAAATCCTGACGCGCATAGCCAGGCAAGTAGATATGCGTTACGAACTGGACAACGGCTATTTAACCGTAATGCCGGATTCCCCTTACCTGCACAACTACAAGATCGATTACGTGAACATGGAGCGCGATTCAGACGGTTCGATTTCCAACTCGTCACTGGTCGGTTCTGGCGCAACCGGCAGTACAGCTGGGGGGGCAGGCAGTGGCGGAAACAGCTCGTCGCTCGCCATCAAGAACACCTCAAAGAACCATTTCTGGGAGACCCTGATCCAGAACGTCAAGGACATTCTGCACGAAACTGACAAGATACTGCCCGCCGGTTCCAGCGAGATTTCGGTGCAACAGATCAGGGAAGCTAGTAGTACCGGCACCGGCGTTCAGACTGCCAGCGGCAGCAAAAAATCCGCGCCTAAAGACGGAATTGAAAACAGTCCCAATCCGGTCAGCGTGGAAGAAGGTGGAATGACCGTCACGCGGCGCAACACTTTCCGCGAGGCGGCTTCGGTGATCGCCAATCCGGAGAACGGCATCATCACGGTACGCGCTACCGGCAAACAGCATGAAAAGATCCAGGAGTTCATCGACCAAATCATGACCAGCGCCCGACGCCAGGTGTTGATTGAGGCGACTATCGTGGAAGTGAAGCTAAGCGACAATTACCAGCAAGGCATAGACTGGTCCCGCTTTGCACTTGGTCTCAAAGGCTTTAGTTTAGAGCAGACTGCCGGGGCTGGGCTGCCCACTGCCGGTAACAACAGCATGCTTACTCTGGGCTATCTCAATCCAACTTCAAAATTCGGCAATCTGGCCGCGAATATTACCCTGCTGGAGTCGTTCGGCAATGTAAAAGTGCTGTCCAGTCCCAAACTGAGCGTGATGAATAACCAGACCGCGATGCTGCGCGTAGTGGATAACAAGGTGTACTTCACCGTCAATTCAACCATTGGCACCTGCACCCCGGCTCCCTGCATTGCGCCTATTGCTTACACCACCACGGTCAACACCGTGCCGATTGGTTTCACGATGAGCGTGACACCGCAAATCAACGATAACGACACCGTTTTGATCAGCGTCCGCCCTTCTATTACGCGGCTGCTCACGAATGCCCTTGATCCCACGCCAAACCTCGCCTTCGCCAATTCGGTGCCGCAGACGTCAACACGCGAGATGGAATCGGTACTGAAGATCGAGAACAACCAGACCGCGGTACTGGGCGGACTGATGGAGGATCGCATAAACAAACTCACCGATGAAGTTCCCGGCTTGGCCAGCATCCCGTTGTTGGGCAATTTGTTCAAGAACCGTAACGACACTACCGAGAAAACCGAACTGGTGATTTTCCTGCGTCCTGTCGTGATCAAGGATGCCGACGTGAACGGGGATTTCAGCGCGTATCGCAATGCTTTGCCAGATCAGGATTTCTTCAATGAATCAGCTAGCGGCAAGCCTTAGGAAGCCCGAATATGAGTCTACTCCTGGATGCTCGCAAAAAATCACTGCAAACCCAAGCCGCGCAAGGCGGTGAAGGCAGCCATGACGGGATCAAACTCAGCCTTGAGGAGCTACCAAGCACAGCGTCAACAAAAAATATTCCGACGCCTGAGAATAAGGCGCGCAATATTGGAAAGAACTTATTCAATGCAAACTCGCCTTCTTCAGGACTTGCACGCATGGCTGGTATGAATCGCAATGTGTTACTCGCCTTGGGTGGTACGATTTTATTGATCGCATTAGGTATTGGTTATCTGTGGTATATCAATTCTGCCGTCAGCAATAACCAGTCACTGCTCACGCGCGCACCCGCTCCAAGTAAAGCCTCGCCGCAAAATAATTTGGCAGTCGAGCCGCCCACCCCAGCTTCCGCTGGCAACGTTTTTCAAGCACAGATACTAAGTGGCGTCCCGCATGAAAAGAAGCGGGCATCCCGCCAATCCGGTGCGCATATACGCATCAAACCGCAGCAAGCCGAGCCGCTTGATCCGTTACTCAACAACGCCTACGGGGCTTATCGTGGTGGCAGACTGAGCGAAGCACAGCAGATGTATCTCGAAGTCCTCGACAAAGATACGCGGAATACCGATGCATTACTTGGGCTGGCAGCCATCTCGCAATTGCAGGGAGAAGACGGATTCGCCATGCAGTATTACCTGCGAGTATTGACACAGGATCCGCGTAATGCGGTGGCGAACGCCGGGATGTCCGCATTAAACATGGACGAGAACAGCGAGAGTCGCCTGAAAAACCTGCTACGCGAACAACGCGATTCCGCTGCCCTGCATTTCGCTTTAGGCAACCTCTACGCTGACCAATCCCGCTGGGGCGAAGCACAATCGGCCTATTTCAATGCTTATACACTGGATTCAAAAAATGCCGAACTGGCCTTTAATCTCGCGGTCAGCCTCGATCATCTGGGCCAGAATAAAATGGCTGCGCAATATTATCAGCGCGTCTTGGATCTTGGCGGGGAGCGAACACACGATTTTAATCCCACGCAAATTTCCCAGCGCATAAAGGAACTGACGCGCTAATGCACCATGTCTGAAAATCAGATGCCGGATATGCCGCTGAAGCAGCCACTGGGAAAAATACTGGTCGGCAAAGGTGTCATCAGCGAAGATCAGTTGCGCATTGCCCTGCAAGAACAGGGCAAGACACATCAGCCGCTGGGGCGCTTGCTGGTGCGTCTTGGCTTTCTCTCGGAAGCGACCATCCGTGACGTACTGTCTGAAAATCTTGGCCAAGAAAGCGTAGACCTCACTACTGTCATTATCGATTCAGCGGCGATCAGCTTAATTCCCAAGGATGTTGCGCGACGCTATCAATTATTACCTCTTTCCGTGGATCAGGCCGGGCGCATCCTGAACCTGGCGACTGCCGATCCAGAAAACATCATCGCGCTGGATCAGGTGCGTGCCTTGCTCAAGGACGAATACCGCCTGATCACCCACCTCGCCAGCGAATCAGACATCCTGCGCGCGATAGATCAGTACTACGGTTTCGAGCTTTCCATCGACGGCATCCTGCATGAGATCGAGCCGGGTGAAATGGAATACCAGACGCTGCAGTCCGGCGTAAACGAATTCAGTCAGCCAGTGGTGCGCCTGATCGATGCGCTGCTCACCGAGGCTGTGCAGCGCGGCGTATCAGACATCCACTTCGAACCGGAAAGCAGTTTTTTACGCATCCGCTACCGCATCGACGGCGTATTACGCCAGGTGCGCAGCTTGCACAAAAGTTTCTGGCCGGCAATGGTGGTGCGCCTCAAGGTAATGAGCAACATGAATATCGCCGAAACGCGTGCCCCGCAGGACGGACGTATCTCCCTACGCCTATCCGGTCGACCGATTGATTTCCGGGTAGCTTCGCATCCCACCACGCACGGCGAAAATTTGGTGCTGCGTATTTTGGATCGACAAAAAGGCATCGTGCCTATCGACCAGATTGGCCTGGACGACTCAGCATTCTCCACGCTCAAGTTAATCATCTCCAAACCAGAAGGCATTGTCCTGGTCACCGGCCCCACCGGCAGCGGTAAGACCACCACGTTGTACTCGGTGCTGAATCACATCAACACCGAGTCGGTCAATATTATGACCCTGGAAGATCCGGTCGAATATCCACTGGCACAGATACGCCAGACCTCGGTAAACGAAGCCGCCAAGATGGACTTCGCTAACGGTATTCGTTCCATGTTGCGTCAGGATCCGGACATTATCCTGGTTGGCGAAATCCGTGACCAACCCACCGCCGAGATGGCCTTTAGTGCCGCAATGACAGGACATCAGGTGTATTCGACGCTGCACACCAACTCGGCCATCGGCGCAATCTCGCGCCTGCTCGATATCGGTATCCTGCCCGACATCATGGCTGGCAACATCATCGGCATTGTGGCACAACGTTTGGTGCGCGTACTGTGCACAGAATGCAAATACCCGTACACACCAGACGCTTTGGAGCGCCAGCTGCTGGGTCTTGCCGCGCATCAAGACATCACCCTGTATCGCGCTGCTGGCTGTGATACCTGCAATCATCAAGGCTACAAGGGACGGCTGGCCATTATGGAATTACTCAAGCTGGATTACGATCTGGACGATCTGATTTCTCATCGTGCCAGTGCCCGCCAGATCAGGGATGCGGCGCTTGCCAAGGGGTACCGCCCGCTTGCGATGGATGGTATTCGACGCATCCTGCAAGGCATTACTTCGCTCGTGGAAGTCCGCCGCGTGGTTGATCTGACGGATCGGAGTGGCTGAGGAGCCTCATGAACATGACCATCATGAACCACGTTGCTGCCAAATTTGCGATGGGTGACAGAAGCGGCCCACGCCGATTCGTCATCGCTTATTTGCAAGGTAAACGGCAACACAGCCAGTCGCCCGAAAAGTCGAGTACGCAAACAAACTGGACATGTTCAGAGGCTCCATAATGGCACTCTATTCCTACCGTGCGATAGACAACCAAGGTAAAACCCGAAAAGGGTTTCAGGATGCCGCCAATGTGATCGACCTGGAACAGCGCCTGAAACGTAGCGGCATGGATCTGATCAATGCCAAAGTAGATCGCGGCAACTTCAGTTTTGGACGCAAACAAGTCAAGCGCCCAGAATTGATCACCTTTTTCTTCAACCTAGAGCAACTGACCAGTGCCGGCGTGCCACTGCTGGAAAGCCTCTCCGACCTACGCGACACCATGAGCGAGCGGAACTTCCGAGAAATCATCGCCGATCTGGTCGAGTCCATCGAGGGTGGCAAAAAACTTTCCCAGGCAATGGCGCAACATCCCGATGCTTTTGACAAAATTTTTGTCAGCCTGACGCTTGCGGGTGAGGAAAGCGGACGTCTCCCAGAAGTGTTTGGCCACATCACCGAATCGTTGAAATGGCAGGATGAAATGGCCTCACATACCAAAACCATCATGATTTACCCGGCCTTTGTCGGCATCATCGTGGTGGCAATCACTTTCTTCCTGATGATCTATCTGGTGCCGCAACTGGTCAGTTTTATCAAGAGTATGGGGCAAGAAATCCCGATCCAGACGCGCATATTGCTCGCCACCTCGGCGTTCTTCGTCGATTACTGGTATGTGCTGATCGCGCTGCCTATCGTCTTGCCGGTAGTGGCTAAATTGATTATTACCTTTAGCCCTGAAATGCAGTTCAGGTTTGATAACCTAAAACTCAACCTCTGGGTAACTGGCCCGATCTTGCGCAAGATCATTCTCGCCCGTTTTGCCAACACTTTTGCAATCATGTATGGCTCGGGCATCAGCATCCTCAATTGCATCGAAATCACCCGCGAAGTGGTGAACAACCGAGCCGTCGCCAAGAGTCTGACTGATGTCACGCACGAAATCGAATCTGGAAAGAACCTGACCCAGAGCTTCCAGAACACCAACATGTTTCCGCCGCTGGTGATACGCATGCTCAAAGTCGGCGAAGCCACTGGGTCGCTGGATAAAGCATTGCTTAACGTCAGCTATTTTTATGATCGCGACGTGAAGGACTCGATCAAAAAAGTGCAGGTATTAATAGAACCAACCATGACCCTGATCTTGGGCGCGTTGCTCGGTTGGGTCATGCTGTCGGTACTGTCGCCCATCTACGACATAATCGGCAAGGTAAAATTCTGATGAAGCATGCTCTGCTGCTATTCCTCAGCACCAATCATCTTCATGCCCAGCATATGACGGGCGACTATATTGCCGTACAACGCGATTTCCTGGACACCCCAGAGGGGCTGGAAGATTTTGCATCTTTCCTGCAATCGGTCAAATGCCCGACTTACTTGCTGACCGACCTGATCGAAGAAGATTTCCGCCACGAGATCGTCCCTCACTTGAGAGGAAGAAATCGCACCGCATTATTAAAACGTAAATTCGAGCAATTTTATCGCAGCACTCCTTTCCATCAAGCCAACCTGCTGCGCCGCCAGAAAACCGGCCGGCACGACGATGAGATGCGGTTCTCTGCATTGACCAACCCATCGCTCATCGCACCCTGGCTCAACATCATGCTGGCGCAGCAAACTCCGCTCGCCGGAATCTATTCAGTACCGCAAATCAGCTCACCGCTAATCAAGGACATCCCTTCGAATCACCTGTTGCTGGTTTCCTGGGAAAAATTTTCCGGGCTTAGGCAAACCTATTTCAGCGAACATCATTTGCAGGTCTCCCGGCTGACGCCGGTTCATGCCGACCTGACATTCCAGGATGCAGTGGTGAAGGAACTCGCACGCACTTATCAATATTTAAAGAGCTTGAGCCTGCTCCCTTCCGGTCAAACACTCGAAGTGCTCATTCTGTGTCACAGAAAAGACCTCAATCTGCTGCTAGAGCACCTGCCCAAGAACGCGGATATGCACTACGACTTCGCGGATATCGAGGAATTTGGCAAACAACACAAAATCAACTATAGCTTCACCGATTCAGATGCCAGACAGATTTTTTTGCATCAGCTCGCTACACTCCCACCAAAAAATCATTATGCGAATTCATCACACACCCATTACTACGATTTGCTTCGATTAAAGCATTTTCTTAACATAACAAGCGGGATATTACTGTTTGCGGCTATATTTTGGAGCGCGATCAACTACTGGCAAAGCAGCAGCGATGCCACGGAAACCGAAGAACTCAAAGCCCAGGCGCAGCAGACCCTGGGCAAAGTGCAGCAGCTCACACTCGCCTTTCAAAACACCCTTGCTTCTGCTGCGGACATGAAGGCCGGCGTATCCACTATGCGCAAGCTCAACCAATACTCTCCTTCCCCGCTGGACATCATGGTCCCGATCAGCGCGGCACTTGATCGCCATCCGCAGATTCAAGTCGATGAACTCGCTTGGAAGATGAGCGCAGTCGAGCCGGTCGTGAACAACACCCTTGCCGATGTCCCGGCCCAGGTCATCACCCTCAAGGGGCACCTGGTGGATTTCGGCTATGACTATCGTGCTGCACTGAAATATCTGGACAGCTTCCAACAAGAGTTAATTACACAAGACTATAAGATAACAGTGCTGAGCAAACCCTTCGATACGAGCGCAAGCGGCAGCATAGTTGATCAGCATGAATCACGAACGTCTACGCTGGATTTTTCGATTAAAATTTCACGTAGAACCGTAGCGCCATGACCGCCGACATAAGCAGGCCGCCAGCATGAAGATCTCCCAATCAGACTTCCCTTTATTGAGTTGGAGTATCCTTGCGATTTGCTCTTCGACTCTTATCAGCGCAGCAATTTTTTACTTCAGTGTCGATTACACTGAGCGGACGCAACGCGACTTGAGCAACGCGCGCAACGTGGACAACGATGCACGCCGACGTTTGGCTGCAACGCATCAAGACCGGGAAAATCTGTCTACCTACGGCGAAGAGTATGCTGCCCTGGTTAAGCGCAATATCGTCGGAGACGACCGGCGTCTTGACTGGATGGAAGGCATGGAGGAACTCCGCCAGATGAATCTGGTGACCAACTTCCGCTACTACATTTCTCCGCAGAAAAATTACGCGCCCCAACCGCCGTTCAGCAGTGGCAACTTCGATATACACTACAGCGAAATGAAACTAGAATTCGACCTGCTGCATGAAGGACAACTAGTGGATTTTTTCAATGTTTTGCGTAATAAATTCACCGACTGGTATCAGCTCGAAGGCTGTACCATACAGCGCGTCACAACCGGTAAAGAAACAGACGACAAGTCAACTGCGACACTACTCAAGGCAGAATGCGACGGCGGCTGGATCACTCTCAAGAACAGGAACGACCAATCATGAACCCTGCTTTCAAATTGCCTCAGGTGCTCAGCACTGCCTTGTGTGTGCTGAGTTTAGCTAGCGTGACGAGCAGCAACGCCGAACCACTGGGGCGGGTGTTCTACACTCCGGAACAGCGTGCGCACTTGGAATATTCCAAATTGCAGAATGGCAACCCCATTGACAGCAGCCGCGCCCTGATCGTCAACGGCATCGTGCAAAGGCACGGCGGCAAACGCACCGCCTGGATCAACGGTGTGCCCCAGAATGCTGGAAACAGTGACGAAAGCGCACCGGAAAGTTTGCCTGTTGCCGTGCCGGGACTATCAAATCCGGTCAAGGTCAAGGTCGGGCAAAAAGTACACATCAACCCAGCCTCCGATTTTGCGCAATAAACCATCATGTCCACTTCGACACTGTTACGTCACCCCAAGGTAAAACAGCACGGCGCAGTACTGATGGTCATGCTGGTGATCATGGTAGCTGGAGTTGCCACCGTATTTGTGGGCGGGCTCAGCTCCTCCACGCTGAAAAACGCACGCCAGGAAACTTCTACCACTGCACTGGTACAGGCAAAGGAAGCCCTTATTGGTTATGCAGTCGCTTACGGCGACGCCAATGCCAACAAAACCCATGGCTATCTACCCTGTCCCGATGTGAACGAAGCTGGCATCACGCCGGAAGGCATCGAGCACGGGAATTGTGGCGCAACAGATGCCAACACCATCGGCCGTCTTCCCTGGAAGTCATTGGGATTACCACCACTGCAAGATGGCGCGGGAGAATGCCTGTGGTATGCCGTATCCGGCACTTATAAAAACAATCCAAAAACCAGCTCAATGATGAACTGGGACAACACGGGAAAACTCAAGGTCTTTTCCACCGACGGCAATGAGATTGCAGCAGACGAAATCGTGGCCGTGGTTATCGCCCCTGGCTCCACATCATTCAATAACACGCCGTCCCAAGATCGTTCCGGTACAATCGCTCCATTCTGCGGAGGAAATTTCAATCCCTTTGCCTATCTGGACAATGATACGGCACACAACATAAACA
>JBAQWL010000192.1:0-3419 GCA_049298895.1 Gallionella sp. | reverse complement strand
CCGCTGTCATCGAGGCCGGCGGCTTCGACGAAAAGGCGGGCTGGCTGCTGGATCAGGATTTGTATACCCGGCTGGTCAAGAACCACGACATCCATGTGGTCGAAGAGGAATTGTGTTCGCTCGGGCTGCGCGACGACACCACCAGCTGCATCACGCTGGACAAGATCCCGGACCAGCACAAATATGTGCGCTACATCCGGGAAAAGAACTATCCGCCATCAGACAAGATGAAAGTGTGCATCGCCACGCCGTTCTACATGAGCCAGGAATACTCGCATTATGGCGAATCGTTGCTCTACACCTGCCGCATGTTGACTCAGGCGGGCATTGAGTGGGAACTGATCCGCATCAACGGGGATTCCTACGTCGACCGCGCCAAGAACACCATCATCGCCAACTTCCTCGAAACCGACTGCACCGACCTGATCATGATCGATTCGGATGAGCAGTGGAGTCCGATCGCCATATCCCGTCTGTTGCAGCATCCGGAAGAAATCGTGGCGGCCGCATACCCATTCAAAAACAACTGGGGCAAGTTTGCCGGCAACCCGCTGATCAAGACAGTGGACGGGGTGAACCAATACGCTGGCTGGCGCGAGCTGACCGATGGATCCTGCCTGCTGGAAGCCTACAATGTCTCGGGCGGGTTCCTGCGCATCAAGCGCAGCGCGCTGGAGAAGTATGCTGATGCTTACCCCAATGATGTCTACACGGACGATTGCGCATGGCCTGGCCGCCAGGGGCGCATCTATACCGCATACTTCATGTGCGACATCGTGAACCACCAGCGTTATGGCGAGGATGCCTACTTTGGCCGGCGCATGAAGGAGATCGGCATCAAGTTGTGGATCGATCCGAACATCACCATCACCCACTACGGCATCAAGGGATGGACTGGAAATTTCCACGAACACATCCTGAAAACTCCCGAGGAACTGAAGAAGATGGCCGACGAACTGATGGAGGAGGCGCAGGAGAAAACCGTCGTGCATCAGCCCGCGTTGAATCCATCATGAAGTGTGGTAATATGCGGTAGAGCTTTGGTCGGCTCACCATGGTTAGGCTTCACATGCACTCTAGCGGTTACCATACCGTTCGACCAACCCGAAAGGGAGAGTGCAGGTGAAGCCTTTTTTATTGGAGAATAAAATGGAGAACGCAACTGCTGTAGAAGAAATGAATACTGAGATAGATGATAATCAAATGGAGAGTATGGATGATTTTTTGTGGAAAACAATCGTTCCGCAGATGGAAGAAAAAGAATTAGAGGTGTGTGGCTCTACTTGCGACAATTATTCCGTCCATTACGATATGTTTTTGAACATGGCATTTTGTCTAAAGGAAATGGGTTGGACTTATGCTGATCTGAAATCCAGTCTGCTGGATCATGTCTATCCAGAAGAGAAGTTGAATTAAGTCATGAAACAATGCAAGCATTGCGGCGGCACTGAATTTTATGCCAGTGGTGGATGCAAACCATGCAGAAGGGTGGCTGTTGCAGAATATCAATCTAATAACCGTGAAAAAATTAGCAAATCTCGCGCAAAACACAGATTAGAAAATATCGAAAAATCTAAAGCAGATCAACGAAGGAGGTCGGCAAAACACTATGCTAAAAATTCCGTGCAAGTTCTTGCAGACTCTGCAAAAAGAAGGCAAGACAATCCTGAAAAAGAAAGAATCAGATGTGCAATCTACCGTGATAAAAATATGGAGAAGGAAAAAAGGCGAGGTGCTAAATACCGTGCAGCCAATCATGAAAAAACAAAAGCAAGAACAAAAAAATATGCAAAAGAAAATCCAGAAGTTCGCCGTCTCTATAAACACCAACGACGTGTTAAAGAACGTGCCAACTGCGGCAAGTTATCCAGAGGAATTGCCGCTAAATTATTCAAACTTCAGCGCGGCAAATGCGCATGCTGTAAAAAACAACTCAAAGAATATCATCTTGATCACCGCATGCCATTGGCACTTGAAGGGCCAAACACTGATGACAACATCCAGTTGCTCTGTCCGCCATGCAATCGGCAAAAATGCGCCAAACATCCAATAGATTTTATGCGAAGCAAGGGGTATTTGTTATGAAATGTAGACACTGTAATACTGAATTAACACTTCAATTAGTCGATCTCGGAAGTAGTCCCCCCAGCAATGCCTTCCGCGATAGCCCAAACGGGCAAGAAGTTTATTACCCTCTTCAGGTTCTGGTGTGTACAGATTGTTTTTTAGTACAGACGAATCTCGACCTGTTCAAGCTGGATTACGATGAGTTGTTCACCGCGGATTACCCCTACTACTCCAGCACATCGCCCAGCTTCGTCGCGCACGCCAAGCGCTATGTCGAGGACATGACCAAGCGGTTTGAGTTGGGCCCGGACTCGTTGACCGTGGAAGTTGGCGCAAACGACGGGTATCTACTCCAGCACATGAAGACACCCTGTTGCGGCATTGAACCCACGGCGGCCGGTGAGAAAGCGGAAGCAAAAGGCATCCTGATCTTCCGCAATTTCTTCACTGATGAATACGCAAAAACAATTGTGCCAAGATTGGGCAAAGCCGACCTGATGATAGCGAACAACGTTCTCGCGCACGTTCCCGACATCAACGACTTCGTGAAAGGCTTCACCGCGCTGCTGAAGGATGACGGTGTAGCAACCTTCGAGTTTGCCTCTTTGCTTAGTGTGATTCAGAATAATTTGGTAGGCCAGATTTATCATGAACATTACTATACGTTATCGCTCACCGCAGTTCAGCGCATTTTCAAACATAATGGGTTGGATATTTTTGATGTGGAATGCCTGCCTTTTCATGGTGGGAGTTATCGGGTATATGCACAGAAGCGAGAAACAGGAAAACATGAGCGCACCCAATTCGTGCGCATGATTCTGGATCGAGAAGAAGAGGCCGGGATGAAGACCCAGAAGTTCTATACCGATTTTCAAGTTGCGGCAGAGCGCGTGAAGAACAATCTACTGGTGTTTTTATTACAGGCGCGAATTTTGAAAAGAAGTGTGGCGGTGTTCGGCGCTGCTGCAAAACTTAACACACTGCTGAACTTTGCAGGCGCGCGATCTGATTTGATTTCTTATATTGTCGACGAGACTCCAAGTAAGATTGGTAAATTCCTGCCTGGTAGCAGAATTCCAGTATACGGAGAGTTCATTACAAAGCCTGACTATGTGATTATCGGCGCTTCCAACTGGAAAGATGACATCATGAAAAAACTGGATTACATGCGCGCCGATGGTGTACGATTTGTGATCACTGAACCACAGTTGGAAATCCTATGATCATCACTATCGACACCGATGCCAAAACCATCAACGGCGAACCGCTCTACTCCGATGCGTCATACGAACTGCTGTCCAACCTGTGCCTAAAGGTAGGATGGAACCAGCGCGTTCCTTACACCTATTCAT
>JBAQWL010000191.1:0-4487 GCA_049298895.1 Gallionella sp. | reverse complement strand
GATGAATCCCGACCTACAAAACCAGCAGCAAAGAGACTATCAACCTCGCTCCACACTCCCCGTTTATAAACGCCAGTTGTTCCCCGACCAACTCATCTGCGAAACCCGCCACTACGGCGAAACGATATTCGAGACCGACGAAGTGCGGATGTGGCACATGGGCGACAACATCGCGATACTCAGCTTCAAGACCAAGATGCACGCGGTCAGCAACGAAGTGCTGGACGGCATCCTGCGTGCAGTGAGCGAGGCCGAGGAACATTTTTCCGCACTCATCCTGTGGCAAACCGAGGCGCCATTCTCGGCAGGCGCGCACTTGTTGCAACTGATGCAGGGCGTTCAGGAACCGGCGCCGGACGCGGGCATGTTCGGCAAGCTCAAGCAGGCCGCGAACCGCGTCAAATACACCGTTGCGGGTGGTGGCAGCATGGGCGACCTGTTCGATGCCGCCATCGGCAACGTGCCGAAAGTGGAAGCCGTGGTCGCCAAGTTCCAGCAGGTCTCGCAACGCCTCAAATACGCGCAGGTGCCCACCATCGCCGCGGTGGATGGCCTCGCGCTCGGCGGCGGCTGCGAATTTTCGATCCATTGTTCGCGCATCGTCGCCACGCTGGAAAGCTACATCGGCCTGGTCGAAGTCGGCGTCGGCGTGCTGCCCGCAGGCGGCGGCTGCAAGGAGATGGCGCAGCGCGCGGCGCAGGAAGCGCAGCGCTTTGCCAACGACAACCGCGTGGACATCTTCCCCTTCGTGCGCCGCTACTTCCAGCAGATCGCGATGGGCGAAGTATCCAAGAGCGCCGAGCTGGCGCGCGAGATGGGTTACTTAAGGCAATCGGACTGCATCGTGCTGAATCGCTTCGAGCTGCTGCACATAGCGAAGGAGGAAGCCAGGGCGCTCAACGCCAGCGCTTACCGTCCGCCGCTGCACCCGCGCCAGATCGCCGTCGCCGGACGCACCGGCATCGCGACGCTGAAGGCCGCGATGGTCAACATGCTACAGGGCGGCTTCATCTCCGAGCACGACTACAACATCGGCTGCCGCGTCGCCGAGACGATGTGCGGCGGCGATGTGGAGGCGGGCAGCTTAGTGGACGAACAATGGCTGCTCGATCTGGAGCGCAAGAACTTCATGGAGTTGCTGGCGACCGAAAAGACGCAGGCACGGGTGGAGTACATGCTGAAGAACGGGAAGCCGTTGAGGAATTAGTTTATACGAGGGTTAAGATGATATGAGAGTTCTATTTGCAAGAGTTGGATTCATGAAATTTTACCAAGGCCCGAAGCCTGGAGACGAGAAGCCTATTGGCGGCGGGTCATTCAATACGGACAAAGTAGGACATGAAGCTTACAATTTTCTAAATATCAACGGGGCGATGTACGGCTATTTCCAACCCCACATGCAACCCCCTTTTGAAATCAACCTTGCACGCATTGAGAAGAATTATAACGGCGACAAAATTGAGAATGTTTTGGTTATCTGGTTTGCTACCAATCCAATAGGAAAAGGACAAGTAGTTATCGGCTGGAACAATAATGCGACTGTATTTAGGTCTATCCAATCTACCAACAAATTACCGCTTCGTGAAAACTACAGCTATAACATTCAAGCGCGTGCTGAAGATTGTGTTTTGCTTCCCATAAGCAAGCGAAAATTCTTGGTTGGTCACAATATCGAAGGGGAGAAAAAGGGAAAGCCTGGTCAAGCAAATGCTTTTTACATTCTCGATAATCAGGGCAATGCGAAGGATATTAAGAACCCGATAAATGCTTGGATTCCAGAGCTTATCAGTTACATCAAACAATATGACGGCACCAGCATAGTTTCAAGAGAGGATGAATTTCAGGAAGATATATTGACTGCTGAACATTCGTCTGGTGGTCAAGGATTTCAGAGCGATGTGCAGACTCGCCTGATGATAGAGTCGCATGCAATGGAACTCTGCAAGAAATATTATTCTGACAAGAAGTGGAGTGTTAAAGATGTTTCTGCCAGCCGTCCTTACGATTTCATTATCACAAAGAATGGAGTGTCGCGTTTCGTCGAAGTCAAGGGAACGCAAACATCAGGAGAATCTATTATTTTGACGAAAAATGAAGTCGAGTTAAGTCAAACAAATGGCAGCAAAATGATTCTCTTTGTCGTTCACTCTATCGTTATGAATAAGAGGGCGGTAAAAAAAGAAAGTGGGGTTGTTTCAATTATTGAGCCATGGCAAGTAAGCGATGACAGACTCACCCCCATTTCATTTACGTACAAGCTTAACTAACAGCGCGATACGGGGTTAGCATCGAATTCGCTATTCTCAACTGATACGGGGTCAGCATCGCAATAGTTTTTCGACTAAGAGCAACGGTATATTTTTAGGGTGGGCGGGTTTATGCTGTGACCATAATTATGACCATAAGGAGCAAGCCATGAGTACCGTTAATCTTGCAACTGCCAAAGCGCAATTGAGCGAATTGATTTACCGTGCCGAGAGCGGCGAAGAAATTCTGGTGACGCGGCACGGTCAGCCGGTGGTGCGTATTTCTGCGGTGGAGCAGCCCAAGAAGCCGGTTGCTTCACGCGCTGCATTTCGCGCGTCTCTTCCCGGCTGGTCGCAGGATAGTGCAAGGCTGATTTGTACCATGCGGGACGAGCAGCGTTAGATCGTGCTTTACCTCGATACCTGTTTCATTAGAGTGATATGGGGTCGAGTGATATGAGTGATATGGGTCAACATCGCAATTAAATTTGAAGAAGACCCATCAGAATGTTTGAGAGGAAAGTGCCATGAGCAAACAAGTCCAGGAAGCCTACATCGTCGCAGCAACCCGCACGCCGGTGGGCAAGGCGCCGCGCGGCATGTTCCGCAACACGCGTTCCGACGATCTGCTGGCGCATGTGCTGAAGAGCGTGCTGGCGCAGGCGCCGTCGCTCGATCCGGCCAGCATAGTCGATGTGATCGTAGGCTGCGCGATGCCGGAGGCGGAGCAGGGAATGAACGTGGCGCGCATCGCGCTGCTTCTGGCGGGGATTCCGAACACGGTGCCGGGAATGACGGTGAATCGTTTTTGTTCTTCCGGCGTGCAGGCCGTGGCGCTGGCGGCGGATCGCATCCGACTCGGTGAGGCTGATGTGATGATCGCGGCGGGCACGGAGAGCATGAGCATGGTGCCGATGATGGGCAACAAGATCGCGTTCAATCCGGCGATCTTCGAGAACGAGCATGTCGGCATCGCCTACGGCATGGGGCTGACGGCGGAGAAGGTGGCGGAGCGCTGGAAGGTGTCGCGCGAAGCGCAGGATGCGTTCGCGTTGCAGAGCCACCAGCGCGCTATCGCGGCAATCAACAATGGCGAGTTCAAGGACGAGATCACGCCGTATCGCATCAGCGAGCAGGTACCGGACATGAACTCGCGCGAGGTGAAGGTGAAGCAGCGCGACGCAGCGCAGGATGAAGGGCCACGCGCGGATACCACGCTCGAAGCGTTGGCTAAATTGAAAACCGTGTTCGCACAAAGAGGCTCGGTGACGGCGGGCAACAGTTCGCAGATGTCGGACGGCGCGGCGGCGGTGCTGCTGTGCTCTGAGTCTGCATTGAAGCGCTACAACCTCACGCCTATCGGCAAGTTCCTCGGCTTCAGCGTGGCAGGCGTGCCGCCGGAGATCATGGGCATCGGTCCGAAAGAAGCGATCCCGCGCGTGTTGAAGCAGGTGGGGCTGACCCTGAACGACATGGGCTGGATCGAACTCAACGAAGCCTTCGCCGCGCAATCGCTGGCGGTGATCGGCGATGTCGGTCTCGACCCGGCTATCGTCAACCCGCTCGGTGGCGCGATCGCGTTGGGCCATCCGCTCGGCGCGACTGGCGCGATCCGCACGGCGACGCTGCTGCACGGCCTGCGCCGCCGCAAGCTGAAATACGGTATGGTGACGATGTGCATCGGCACCGGAATGGGTGCGGCGGGGATATTTGAGTCAATGTGATTAGATGGGAAATTTTCATCGCAACCTTGGCGTAAAATCCATGTTGATGTTGGCGCAAGCGGGAATCGATACGGACGAACAATTTTTTGCTTTAGGAGCGGTAGTAACATTCCTGGCAGTGAAACGTGCTGGATGTTCACCTAGCTTGAATTTATTGTGGGCAATTGAGGGTGCGCTCACTAATCGCGATTGGAGAGAAGTCGCCAGGAACGACAGGCTAAGGTTGCTGATGGAACTCGAAGATGCTGAGGAATATTTCAAGGGAAAGGATATTAAGCTGTGAAAAGATTTTTGCTGACCGCAGTGTTGTTGTTTTTATGTGGTGCATCGCAAGCTTTAGAGTTGGCGGGCGTCAAGCTGGTCGATAGTGTGCAGATCGGGAATGAGAGCTTGCAGTTAAATGGCGCAGGTATCCGCACTGGGCTATTTTTCAAAATCTATGTCGGCGCGTTGTACCTGCCCGAAAAGCAGACCTCAGCGGAAGCAGTCATCGCTGATGTACGAGGGAGTCGCATGG
>JBAQWL010000190.1:0-2418 GCA_049298895.1 Gallionella sp. | reverse complement strand
GTATCACCCACGGCTACCGCGGGGGGTGGGACGTGATGGGTCCGGAACGCGAGCTTACGCACGCCGAAGGCAATGTGCTCTACAGCCTGGATGGACAACCCGCTCTGACCCTATACAAGAAATATCTGGGTGAGCGCGCGGCAGACTTGCCGCGTTCCGGGCTGTTGTTTCCGTTGGAGATAAGCAATGATTCCGAAAAAGATGAGCCGACCCTGCGTGGCATCCTTTCAGTGAATGAGGCCGACAATTCCATCGCCTTCAGCGGTAATATCCCGCAGGGTGGCCGTGCTCGCCTGATGAGAGCCAATTTCGAACGCTTGATTGATGGGGCTGCCGATGCTGCGGGGCAGCTCGATTTTGATGATTACGCCGGAGGTCCATTACTTACTGTGGCTATCAGTTGTGTTGCACGTCGGCTTGTGCTGACCCAGCGTACCGAAGAAGAGGTTGAAGCTTTGTTCGATGGCCTGCCCGCCTATAGCAATATGATCGGCTTTTATTCCTATGGTGAATTATCCCCGCTGGCAAGCGGGCGTTGCGATCTGCACAATCAAACGATGACTCTGACCTCGTTTTGGGAAAGATGAACAAAGATCTAAACCGCCTTTTGGCTCGACAACTGCGCAAACTTAGTTTGAGTACGCGGCAACTTCCTGATTTTGATACTTGGCAAAATTTCTTATCTGTCGTAGAGCAGGCCTACGGTGAGGCCGACCAGGATCGGTATATTTTGGAGCGCTCACTTGCCATCGCGTCGGAAGAGATGCAGGCGTTGTATCAACGTGAGAAGCTTGCCTACGAGGCACGTCTAAGCACGTTGAAAGAGAGTGAGGAAATCTATAAGGCAGTCGCCGACCACGGCCATACTCTGATCTGGATGGCCGGTCTCGACAAGGGCTGCTATTACTTCAACCAACCTTGGCTGGACTTCACTGGAAGAACACAGCAGCAGGAGTTTGGCAATGGATGGGTCGAGGGCGTACATCCAGATGACTTAATGCAATGGCTGGACGCCTATGCGAGTATCTTTGATCAGCACGAAAAGTTCAGTTTGACTTATCGCTTGCGCCGCCATGACGGCGAATACCGCTGGATTGTTGCTGAAGGAACCCCGCGCTACGACAGCGCTGGAATATTTTTAGGTTACGTCGGGCATTGTTTCGACATTACCGAACGCAGGCAAACCGAGGAACAGATTCGCAATCTGGCCTTCTATGACACATTGACGCAACTTCCCAACCGCCGCATGTTAAGTGACCGGCTCGGGCAGGCAATGGCTGCCAGTAAACGCAGTGCCCAGTATGGCGCGATGATGTTCCTAGATCTGGACAACTTCAAGCAGCTTAATGACGAACATGGACATGGGGTTGGCGATTTACTGTTAATTGAGGCATCGAAGCGACTGAAAAATTGTGTGCGCGAAATGGACACTGTGGCGCGCTTCGGCGGCGATGAATTTGTGGTAATTCTAAGTGAGCTGAATGTCGATAAAGCTAAATCCATCATACAAGCTACTATTGTTGCCAGGAAAATCCGCACCGCCTTGTCTGAACCCTACCTGTTGAAAGTCATCCACGATGGAAAGGCAGATGACACGCTTGAGCATCGTTGCACCATAAGCGTCGGCGCGGCTTTGTTTGGCAAATTTGAATCCAACCAAGACGATATTATGAGGTGGGCTGATACAGCGATGTATCAAGCTAAAAAGTCCGGGCACAATTTGATTCAGTTTTATGATTTTTGAAGCTTGAGTCATCGCTTAGGGCTGGACCGGACGGCCAATTAGTGTGATACCGAATATCCCACTGGCAACTTGAAACCAGCAAAGAGGTCTCCATGGACAATGAATTCGACCGCGTTATTCCACGCGGTGGTACATCCAGCTACAAATACAACGAGCGAATGAAATTTTTCGGAACAAGCGACGTCTTGCCCTTATGGGTGGCGGATATGGATTTTGCTGTTCCCCAAGCAGTGCAGGACGCGCTAATGTCACGCGCGGCACACCCGATATTTGGCTACACAGCCTACCCGGAATCGTTGTACCAGGCGCAGATCAGCTGGCTGGGAAAGCGCCATGCCTGGCTGGTGGAACGCGAGTGGATCGTCATGTGTCCAGGCGTGGTTCCTTCGTTGCATGCAGCTATCCTTGCCTTGACCCAACTTGACGATGCGGTGATCGTGCAGCCACCGGTTTATGCGCCATTTTTCGCCGCACCAGAAATTGTTGGGCGCAGAGCGTTGCTCAATCCGCTGAAGATCAAGGATGATCGTTATCACTTCGACCTTAATCATTTCGAGCAATGTGCGGCGGAAGGTGCGCGTTTATTACTGCTTTGTTCCCCGCACAATCCGGTAGGCAGGGTGTGGCAGCCCTATGAATTGCAGGGGTTGCTTGAAATCTGCCAGCGCTACGAT
>JBAQWL010000189.1:0-5464 GCA_049298895.1 Gallionella sp. | reverse complement strand
TGAGCGACTCTGAATTTCTAGAGCCCCCATTTGCTATTCCTTTATTGAAAAAACAGCCGGATACTGTCCCATCCGCGCGAAAAAACGTTGGCCACTGCGATGCCTTCTAATGCTACCAGTGGGAATTCGGTGTAGGGTTTGTCGTCTAGTGTCAGTCTAAGTACGCCTACTTGCTGCCCCCCCATGATAGGCGCGAACACGGGCTGACGGGTTTCCATTGTTGCCTTGAGTTGGGCGCGGGTACCTTTTGGAATGGTCAGAAATATATCGTTGCGAAAGCCAATCTTGAGGTGGCTCTCGCTGCCTTTCCAGATACGTAGGGTGGCGACAGGCTGATTTTTTTTATACAGCAGCGTGGCATCAAAATTCTCGAAGCCAAAATTCAGCAGTTTCTGGCTTTCGGAGGCGCGCAGTCTGTCTGAGTCTGAGCCGAACAGCACAGAAATCAACCGGCGGCCGTTGCGTTGGACAGAGCTGACCAAGCAGTAACCGGCGCTCTCGGTATAGCCGGTTTTCAAGCCATCCGCATAAGGATCCAGCCACAGCAGACGGTTGCGATTGGCTTGAGTAATTTTGTTGTAAGTGTAGTTGCGCAGTCCAAACAGTGGGTAGTGTTCAGGATAGTCGCGCACAATGGCAGCGGCCAGCAGGGCAAGGTCATATGCGCTGCTGTAGTGTTGAGCAGCCGACAAACCGACCGGATTGGAGAATTGAGTGTTATTCATACCCAATCGCTTTGCTTCCTTGTTCATCATGTCTACAAACCCTGCCTCGCTACCTGCGATATTAACCGCCAGCGTGATTGCCGCATCGTTACCGGATTGCACGATCAGGCCATGCAACAGTTCAAGGACGGTTACGGCTTGTCCGACTTTGAGTAGCATGCGCGATTCGCCGCTGACGTTGCGCACTGCAGCGCCAGGGACGCTCAGCTGTTGCTCTAGAGTGAGCGTGCCGTGTTTAAGCGCATCAAAGGTCAGATAGGCGGTCATCAGCTTGGTCAGCGAAGCGGGTTCCATGCGCGCATCCCCATTTTGATTCACCAATACTTGATTGCTGGTGTAGTCGTAGAGCAGGTACGATTTTGCTGCCAGGATGGGTGCGGCGGGAGCTTGTGTTGATACTACCTGGGGTGATGGTGCCTGTGGCGATAACGCGTAGCTGGCCGATGGCAGCAGCAGACTGATGAAAAGGAGTATGAGTTTCATGGCCGAGGAGTTTTTACGATGGCCGATTATATTCCTGTGCGTTGGCGGGCGATAGCCACGAAACGTGATGGCTTGCGTATAATCTGCCGCACTCGATTTTCATTCTCAATATTCAGGAAACCTTAACATGCATAAAATATATTGGTACAGCTGCCTGCTGGCAGCCTTGCTGCTGAGCACCAGCGTTAATGCGGGTGACATTCAGGTCGAAGGTGCATGGTCGCGTGCCACCGCTCCCGGACAAGACGTGGCGAGTGTGGACTTGTCGATTACCAGCAAACATCCGGCAAGATTGCTTGGGGTATCCAGCACGGCTTCCAGCACTGCGGAAATGCACAGCATGACACACGAGAATGGTGTGATGAAGATGCGCGAAGTAGAGGAGATAGAGTTACCCGCTGGCGAGCGGGTCAGTCTTGGCGAGCGCGGCTATCACCTGATGCTGTTGGGACTGAAAACGCCGCTCAAGGTCGGTGAAAGCATACCGTTGACGCTGACTATCAAAGTGGCCAATAACCGCACATCAAAGGTCAAAACCAAGGCAGCAGTGAAATCACTCACCACAACCAAAGCCCAGGAAGATGAACACGAGAAGCATCATTGAAATAAGCGCGCGGGGTTGGGAGCCAACTTTATCTTGTAACTGCTGCCCAGCCTTGATCAGTAAGTGTTTGCTTTCCCCAAATGACAGGCTACACGCGCCACCTTATTGTTTTCTAGTGTAGAATTCGCGGCAAGTTTTGCGTGCTTTCGCCGTCAGGCGAAATGCCTGCTTACCCATTTCAGAGGAAAAGTCATGCCGCTTTCAGCTGCTTCCGCCGAACTCAAAGCCCTTGTACTTGCCGAGGCGCTGCCTTACATCCAGCGTTTTTTCGATAAAACCATCGTCATCAAATACGGTGGTAACGCGATGACCGATCCGGTGTTGCAGGAGAGCTTCGCGCGTGATGTGGTGTTGCTCAAACTGGTCGGCATGAATCCTGTGGTGGTGCACGGTGGTGGCCCGCAAATCAATGACATGCTCAAGCGCGTTGGCAAGAAGGGCGAGTTCATTCAAGGTATGCGCGTGACTGACGAAGAAACCATGGATATGGTCGAAATGGTGCTGGGCAAGATTAACAAGGACATCGTCAACCTGATTAACCGTTATGGCGGCAAGGCGGTCGGACTGACTGGACAGGACAGCTCTTTCATTCGTGCAGAAAAATTAATGCTGGCGAGCACCACTGAGCCGGGCAAGATGCTGGATATTGGGCTGGTCGGTGACATCGACAAGATTGATCCCGCGATCATCACCTTTCTTGACTCAGGCGACTTCATCCCGGTGATCGCCCCGATCGGTGTGGGGCCGGATGGGGAAACGCTGAACATCAATGCCGACGTAGTTTCCGGCAAGCTTGCAGAAGTGCTGCACGCCGAAAAACTGGTGCTACTAACTAATACACCGGGCGTGCTGGACAAGGATGGCAAGCTGCTGACCGGCCTGACGCCCAAGCAAATCGACGACTTGGTGGCAGAGGGTACGCTGTCTGGCGGCATGCTGCCCAAGATCGCTTCTGCGTTGGATGCGGCACGTGGCGGAGTTCGCTCAGTGCATATCATTGACGGTCGCGTGCGCCACGCACTGTTGCTGGAGATCCTGACCGACGAGGGCGTTGGTACTTTGATAAAAAGTAAGTAACTTTGAGTTCGAAGTGCGGAAAGTCCAAAATTTCTGATTAAATAACTAGCCATTCCACTAGGCCACCAAAATACGGCAGGCCAAGTGGCTGGTTATAAGCCAGACTATAACCAATGACTTGCCTGCGTCTTTTACTGGCCTAGTGGAATGGCTAGTTGTTCTACCAGGCGCGCGAAGCGGGGTAAGCAGGCAAGCCTTGTAAAGGCTGCTCGCAAATAATTCGTAGCGCAGCATATGCGGTATATGTAAGCAAGATTTATTGAGCGCAACAACGTATGGCGAAGAAATTATGGATTTTTGATCTTGATAACACGCTCCACAACGCGACGACGCACATCTTTCCGCACATTAATCGCAGTATGACTGCCTATTTGCAACATCATTTACAAATGGATGAGGCGGCGGCAAATGCGTTGCGCGTGCATTACTGGCAGCGCTATGGTGCGACCTTGAGCGGTTTGATGCGGCATCACGGCACCGATCCCCAACATTTTTTGTGGCATACCCATCAGTTCCCAAAGTTGCCTCAGATGGTGTTGCGCGAACCGCGTCTGCGCCATGTATTGAGGGCTTTGCCGGGCAGGAAAGTGGTGTTTTCCAATGCGCCGCTGAATTATGCGCAAGCAGTGTTGAAACTGTTGCGCGTGTATGATTTGTTCGATGATGTGATTGCGGTGGAGCAAACCTTTTATCGTCCCAAACCTCATATCTTTGGCTTCATGCTCTTGCTACGCCAGCAGCGCATTCAGGCGTCGCAATGCGTCATGGTCGAAGACAATCTGGGAAATCTGCAAACAGCTAAAAGGTTGGGGATGCGTACGGTATGGGTGAATACCGGAAATAGAAATTCACCATGTGTCGATGTAAAGATAGCTGATGTGATGCAGTTGCCTGGCGTACAGAGACGCCTGGTTTAATTCAAAGCCCACTCCCCATCCCGCCTACGGGAGGGGGTGACCTAAGGTCGGGAGAGGGTGATTCAAAGAGGGATCAACATGGCTAGCAAACCAGGTGAGAGAAAGTTACAGATACTGCAAACAGTTGCGCAGATGCTGGAGCAACCCAAAGGCGAGAAGATTACCACGGCTGCACTGGCGGCGCGGTTGGATCTCTCTGAGGCTGCGTTGTATCGCCACTTTGCCAGCAAGGCGCAGATGTTCGAAGGCTTGATAGAATTTATCGAGCAGACTGTGTTCGGCCTGATCAACAAGATTACTCAGGAAGAAAAAAGTGGAGTCCAGCAAATCGAGGCGATCATGTCCATGCTGCTCGGCTTTGCGCAAAAGAACCGTGGCATGGTGCGCGTGTTGATTGGCGATGCATTGGTAAACGAAGATGAACGTTTGCAGCAACGTATCAACCAATTGCTAGACCGGATTGAAGCCACGCTCAAACAATCGTTGCGTATGGCCGCTACGCAAGGCGAGATGGGTGAAGCGGTCGGCGGCCAGACTCTGGGCGAGCCGGTATCCGGGACAGGAATGCCGCCTTCTTCCCCTTCCCGCACCGCCGCTACGCGCACCGTGTCAGGGGAAGACATCTCCGCTCACGCCAATGTGCTGGTGTGCTACGTGATCGGACGCTGGCTACTTTATGCCAAGAGCGGCTTTGCGCGTGAGCCGATGGCGCAGTGGCCGGGACAGTGGGCTATTCTGCTGCATAAATAATCGGGAATAAGAAAATGATTTTGATACTCAGTTCCAACGTCAGCGAACTATCCCCGGACTACAAACAATTGATGGCGCATTTGGCCACATTGCACGGCATTCAAAGCCGCGTGCATATCGAGCGAGGCAGCGAAAAAACGCTGACGGAAATCTATTTGATCGGCAACACGCTGGCGCTGGAAATAGAAGACATGCAGAGCCTGCCCTGCGTGGAACGCGCGGTACGGGTTTCCGAGGAGTACCGTATTTTGGGGCGGCACAAGGACGATCAGCGGCCTACTCATTTTGAGTACAATGGCGTGCGTTTCGGACAGGACACCCTGAATGTATTTGCCGGATTATGTGCGGTGGACAACCGTGAGCATGTCGAAATCATGCTCAAGGCGTTGCGCGACAATGGCCAAGTATGCTCACGCATGGGTGCATACAAACCACGCACCAGCCCCTATGCATTTCAGGGGCACGGTAAAAATTGTTTGCCCTATGTATTCGAGCTGGCAGGCAAATACGGCATCAAAGTGATCGCGATGGAGATCACTCATGAATCTCATCTTAATGAGATCAAAGAGACGTTACAACAGACCGGCAATCCGACCGGCGTGATGCTGCAAATCGGTACGCGCAACACACAAAATTTCGAGTTGCTGAAAATTGTCGGGCGGCAAACTGAATTGCCTATCCTGCTCAAGCGCGGCTTCGGCATCACCCTGGATGAATCGCTGAATGCAGCGGAATACCTCGCCTCGGAGGGCAACCGCAACGTGGTGTTCGGCCTGCGCGGCATGAAGACCAACATGGGCGACCCGCATCGCAACCTGGTGGATTTCGCGCACGTACCGGTGGTGAAGCGGCTGACGCGCATGCCGGTGTGCGTCGATCCGTCGCACTCGGTTGGCTCGCGGCAAGCC
>JBAQWL010000188.1:0-2406 GCA_049298895.1 Gallionella sp. | reverse complement strand
GTGTACTCGTGTCTATACCACGACTCCAAAGAAGCCTAATTCTGCCTTGCGTAAAGTGGCCAAGGTGAGATTGACCAATGGCTTTGAGGTAATTAGCTATATTGGCGGTGAAGGTCACAACTTGCAGGAGCATTCGGTAGTGTTACTGCGTGGTGGTCGCGTTAAAGATTTGCCGGGTGTGCGTTATCACATGGTGCGAGGCAGTCTGGATACCGCTGGCGTGAAAGATCGTAAGCAAGCTCGCTCCAAGTATGGATCGAAGCGCGCCAAGAAGGCGTAATTTCAATAAAATAATTCGAGGTAGCTATGCCAAGACGTAGAGAAGTTCCCAAACGTGAAATCCTGCCGGATCCAAAGTTCGGCAATCAGGATTTGTCCAAGTTCGTCAATGTGCTAATGACATCGGGTAAAAAGTCGGTCGCCGAGCGCATTCTGTATGGCGCGCTGGAGCAAATCGTCAAGAAGACTAGCAAGGACGCGATCGAAATATTCAACCTGGCGCTGACCAATGTTAAACCTCAGGTGGAGGTAAAGAGCCGTCGTGTCGGCGGTGCGAACTATCAAGTGCCGGTCGAAGTACGTCCTTCCCGTCGCATGGCTCTGGCGATGCGCTGGCTGAAGGATTTTGCGCGCAAGCGTGGTGAAAAGTCGATGGGTATGCGTTTGGCTGGTGAGTTGATCGATGCCTCCGAAGGTCGTGGCGGCGCGGTGAAAAAACGCGAAGAAGTGCATCGTATGGCTGAGGCGAACAAGGCTTTCTCGCATTTCCGCTTCTAATCGGAATTAACGCAGTAATTAACTCGCAGTTTTAATAGATAATAGTTAGGCAACTACCGTGGCACGTAAAACCCCCATCGAGCGTTATCGCAATATCGGCATCAGCGCACATATTGACGCAGGCAAGACCACCACCACTGAACGTGTCCTGTTTTATACCGGTGTGAGCCACAAGATCGGCGAAGTGCATGACGGCGCAGCCATCATGGACTGGATGGAGCAAGAGCAGGAGCGCGGTATCACCATCACCTCCGCTGCGACCACTTGCTTCTGGAAGGGAATGGACAAATCTCTTCCCGAGCATCGCATCAACATCATCGATACGCCGGGTCACGTGGACTTCACCATTGAGGTGGAGCGTTCGATGCGTGTTCTTGATGGAGCCTGCATGGTGTATTGCGCCGTCGGCGGCGTGCAGCCGCAGTCTGAAACCGTGTGGCGTCAGGCCAACAAATACCACGTGCCGCGTCTGGCGTTCGTGAACAAGATGGATCGCCAGGGTGCGAACTTCTTCAAGGTTTACGAGCAAATGCGCACCCGTTTGCATGCCAATGCTGTTCCTATCCAAATCCCCATCGGTGCCGAAGAAAAATTCGAGGGCGTGATCGACCTGGTGCGTATGAAGGCGATCTATTGGGATGAAGCCTCGCAGGGCATGAAATTCGAGCTGCGCGATATTCCGGCTGAGCTGTTGGCGAAGGCACAGGAATGGCGTGAAAAGATGGTTGAAACCGCTGCCGAAGCATCTGAAGAAATGATGAACAAGTACCTCGAGGAAGGGGACTTGTCCGAGGCAGACATTAAAAAATGTTTGCGCATCCGTACCATCGGCGGTGAAATTGTGCCGATGCTGTGCGGTTCGGCGTTCAAGAACAAAGGTGTGCAGGCCATGCTGGATGCGGTGATCGATTATTTGCCAGCCCCGACTGACATTCCGCCGGTGAAAGGTGAATTGCCGAATGGGACCATCGGTGAGCGTAAAGCCTCTGATGACGAGCCGTTCTCAGGTCTGGCATTCAAGATCATGACCGACCCGTTCGTCGGCCAGCTGATTTTCTTCCGGGTATATTCCGGGATGCTCAAATCCGGCGACACCATCTACAACCCGATCAAAGGGCGCAAAGAGCGCGTCGGCCGTATTTTGCTGATGCATGCCAATGAGCGTGAAGAGATCAAGGAAGTGTTCGCGGGCGACATCGCTGCTGCGGTGGGCCTGAAAGAAGCGACCACGGGCGATACCCTGTGCGATCCCGCCAAGGAGATCGTCCTGGAGCGCATGATATTCCCTGAGCCAGTGATCCACGTTGCGGTTGAACCCAAGACCAAGGTCGACCAGGAAAAGATGGGGCTTGCGCTGAATCGTTTGGCGCAGGAAGATCCATCTTTCCGAGTACGCTCCGATGAAGAATCCGGCCAGACCATCATTTCCGGCATGGGTGAGTTGCATCTGGAAGTTCTGGTTGAGCGCATGAAGCGTGAGTTCGGCGTGGAAGCCAACGTCGGTGCGCCGCAAGTGGCTTATCGTGAAGCCATCCGCAAGCCGGTTGAAGTTGAAGGTAAATTCGTCAAGCAATCCGGTGGTCGTGGCCAATACGGCCACGTGTGGTTGAAGGTCGAGCCGAATGAAAC
>JBAQWL010000187.1:0-18210 GCA_049298895.1 Gallionella sp. | reverse complement strand
CTACCAACTGAGCTACAGCCACCATTGATGAAACAAGCTGCCATCTTCAGCAAATAATTAAAGCTTTGCCAGACGGAAAATTGCTGCCCAGACACCCCCGGCAGACACTGGTGTGCCCGACAGGAATCGAACCTGCAACCCCCAGCTTAGAAGGCTGGTGCTCTATCCGGTTGAGCTACGGGCACAATTCTCTTGTTCGACTTTCTATTAAATGTCGTTTTAATTATTGCCAAAACCTGGTCGGGGTGGAGAGATTCGAACTCCCGACATCCTGCTCCCAAAGCAGGCGCGCTACCAGGCTACGCTACACCCCGAAGGCTGCGCATTATACAGGCGCAAATTTGAAAATCAATTTAGTTTAGATGTTTTTTTAGTTTGGCTGAAGCCAGCATCAAGTAGTACCCCATTGACCACAAGGTCAGCAGCGCTGCAATATCAAGCAGCCACGAGCCGACCAATTGAAAATTTATTCCTAACAAGTGCTCATGATACAGCAGCATGATTATCGCGATCATCTGGAAAGTGGTTTTTACTTTGCCCAGCATGGAGACTGCGACACTCCTGCTTTCGCCGAGCTGAGCCATCCACTCGCGCAAAGCGGAAATGGTGATTTCACGTCCGATGATAATGAAAGCGATGATCGCGTGGGCGCGATCCAGATCGACCAGCACGATCAACGCGGCTGCCACCATCAGCTTGTCGGCCACCGGGTCAAGAAACGCGCCGAATGCAGAAAACTGATCCAGTTTGCGCGCCAGGTAACCATCCAGCCAATCGGTGATCGCCGCCAGCAAAAAAACGGCGGTGGCAATTAGATTTTTGAGATGCGGACTAAGTGTGCTATCAGACAAATATAAAACCGAGACGAACACCGGGATGAGCAGGATTCTTAACCAGGTGATCAAATTGGGGATGTTGAACGGCATGATGTGAATATTCAAAAGGTTCACTAGTGTAGCTGCTGATAAATCTTTTCGGCAACCAAATCTTGATAATTTCTTAATGGAGTTGCCGGTAAATCGCTTCAGCAAGCGATTTGCTGATTCCTTCTACCTGGCTTAACTGATCTACACTAGCTTGCACCACTTCACGCAGTCCACCGAAATGGGTCAGCAAGCTGCGGCGACGCTTGTCCCCCACCCCGCTGATCTCCTCCAGACTAGATGCAGTGCGCGCCTTGCCGCGCTTGGCGCGATGTCCTGTAATGGCAAAGCGATGAGCTTCATCGCGTATCTGCTGGATCAGGTGTAATGCCGGATCGTCGCTGCACAATTGTTGTGCAGTGCCATCGGAAAAGATCAGCTGCTCCAATCCAGCCTTGCGTTCCTCGCCCTTCGCAACCCCCAACAACTCCAGGTCGTTCAAGCCCAATTCATGCATCACCTCCATCGCGATATGCAATTGTCCCAGACCGCCGTCGATGAGGATCAGATCAGGCCGAGCACCCTCCCTCTTTTGATTACCTTCAGCAAGCCTCTGGTAGCGCCGCATCAACACTTGGCGCATTGCTGAATAATCATCACCTGGGGTGATGCCGCTGATGTTGTAACGGCGAAATTGCGCAGAACGCATCTCAAAATTCTCATACACCACACAGGATGCCACCGTCGCCTCGCCCATCGTATGGCTGATGTCGAAACATTCAATGCGCTGTAAATCCGGCATATCCAGAAATTCGCGTAGCTTGTCCAAGCGCAGTTTTTGCCCGCCCTGCTGCATGGCCCGTTGTTGCAAGGCCAACAATGCATTACGCTGCCCCATTTCCAACCACTGCTTGCGCTCCCCGCTAGCGGCTGCGCTGATTTTCACTTCCTGCCCGGCCTGCTCGCTGAGCAATTGCGTCAATGTTTCATCGCCACATGCCTCGCCCAGCACCAGCAACGGCGGGGCACTGTGATTCAGATAATGCTGTGCGATGAACGCCTGCATGATCTCGTCCGCCGACAAACCTTCGGCATGATCGGGAAGAAAGTTCTTGTCGCCCAGATGCCGCCCGCCGCGTACGATGACGAGGTTCACACAAACCAATCCATCTTGTTGCGCCAGCGCGATGATGTCGGCATCTGTCGTCCTGCCGGTGGACTCGACGAATTGCTTTTGCTGCACGGTATGCAGGGCGCGTAACTGATCGCGTAACGCGGCGGCCTGCTCGTAGTGCCGCCCATCCGCCGCTTGTTCCATCGCAACGCGCAGGGTTTGCTCGACTTCCTGGTGACGACCTTGCAGCAACAGTACCGCATTGCGGATGTCGGCCCGGTAATTATCGCCTGAGATTAACTTTACGCATGGCGCAGTGCAGCGGTGGATCTGGTGCAGTAAGCACGGACGGGTACGATTATTGAACACACTGTCTTCGCAGGTGCGGATACGGAAGATCTTCTGCAGCAGCTGCATGCTTTCCTTGGCCGCGTTTGCATTCGGGAAGGGGCCGAAGCTTTGATGCTGGCGATTGGGTGTGCCGCGAAAATAAGTAAGGCGTGGAAATTCATCCCCGGTCAAGACGATATACGGGTAAGACTTATCGTCACGAAACAGGATATTGTAGGGTGGCCTTAATGATTTTATGAGGCTGTTCTCGAGCAGCAGCGCCTCGGCTTCCGAGCGCGTCACGGTGGTTTCGATGCGCGCGATGTGCGACACCATCAGGCGGATGCGCGGCGAAACATTGGCCTTCTGGAAATAGGATGCGACCCGCTTTTTCAGCTGCTTGGCCTTGCCGACATAAAGCACCTCGCCCTTGCTGTCGTAATAGCGGTATACCCCCGGCAGCAACGGCAGGCTGGCAACAACGTCCTTGGCCTGAAATTTACGGGGCGTGTCTTTCACATCAATTCTCTCAGGCCTGCCGAAAACTGGGTCGCTCCGCCATTGGCCGGGTGACGCACCGAGCCCGTCGTGGATATGCCCATCTCGTGCAGCAACCATTCCGACTTCTTGCCGACCGCGACAATTTTGGCATCCGGGAAAGCTTCTATCAGCATCCGCAGCGCCGGTTCACCCAGGCTGATCTCGGATGGAGTGGGCGTTCTGTTCGACCACAGGTTGTCCGGACGATACGGATGCAACTGCATCGCATTCCAGAGGATGGTGCATTTTTCGATACCCAGCCTATGGAGCGTCTTCCAGACGATGGTGGCCGACGGCTCGGAGAACGGCAATCGTCTTGTTGAAAGCCGCCCGGTCAATGCGGGGATGCGCGGTATGGCGCCCTCGCCCAGCAGACGTTCGCTGGTGAAAGCGATCCCGCTATAACGACAGCCCTGATATCCGGGCGCTTCCCCGGCAAGAATGAACTCCGGATTGCAGTCCAGATGAAGCGCAAGCCGGTTCAGCTTTTCGGCGGGGCCATTTCCGGCGGCATCATGCGGGCAACAATCCTGCCAGGGATTAAAAAGCCCGGACACACCCGATGGAAGTGTTTCAACAAGGCTGCGGGCAAAAGATAATTGGGGCGATTTCATGATGCCTTCAACTGCCTGCTCCCTTGCCGCCGATAATACCCAGATACCACAGCGCAACCAGCGCGCCAACCGCCGACAAGACCAGCAGGTAATACGGCCAGCGCGATTTTTTCTCGGCGAACGGATCGATCAGCGAACGATGCGCCCCTTTGGGCAGGTGCGCAAGGCCGGTCAGCGTGGTGCCGAACGGTATATTGACCAGCAACCGGGCGTTGATCGCCCAACCGTTTGCGTCCAGCATCGGCCCCAGGTTACGCCGCTTCAGCTTGAACCACGCCAGCACCATCGACGGACAGGAAACCAGCAACATCAGCCCGACCACCGCTAACGGTATCTGCCAGAACTTCAGTCCCAGCAAACCGCCGACGATAGACGCGAGTATCCCGCCAATCGCGCCGATCGCCAAACCGATCGCCGCGAAGATACCGGCGAACTTGCCCACATCGAAGGGCGGCTTGGGCGGCGCTTCAAGCGGCCCTTTGCTGCTATCGACCACCGCCTTGAGCATCTTGTCTTCCACCGAGCTGGCCTTGGAGGCGGCAAATTTTTGCAGCTGTTCGCTGATCAGCTTGGAGACCTTCTTGTAGGGAGACCAGAACGCCTGGCGGATACTGATCGGGTTATCGATGATGCGCACGATGCCGGCATCCCAATCCTGGCCTTTTCGGTCATAGAACACGCCGTTGCGACCCACCATCAGGAAATCCGAATCACCTGCGGTGAATGCCGCAACGATATTCATCTTCTCGGCCCCGCCCTTGCGCACGCACTCGCAATACGCCAGGCATATGCCGCTCATGCTGGCGTAAGCCGCATGTTTGCCCGCGTCCTCGACCTTGACGCACAGTTGGCAACTGCGACCGTCCAGATAAAGCGTCCCCGCCTGGAAGATCGCCTTGCCCTTGCCCGTATAAAAATTCCTGAACGATACGAAGTTGTTCACCAGCGTGAACAGGTCGCGTTGATACCGGATCAATCTTTCCACCGAGCGGATCGCCTTGACTTCGCCTTCGACCGACTTGTCCTGGGCGATCAGGTCATCGATCGCCGCCTTGTGCCCGCTCGACAGCATCCCGCTTATCCGCGCGCTGCCGAGTTGCTCCAGATTGCCGGCGGGCTTGACCGCCTGCCACGCCTCAAACGCGGAAAATTTGGCGCAAATCGCCGACCATTCCGATGCGCTCAAATTGTCCTTGTTGCCCAATTGCGGCACGACAATCTGCTCCAGCAATGCCTTTACCTGCTCCTGCCACGCCGGATTGATGCCGGAGGTCAAAGGTAACGGTTTGTTCGCTGCCACCGTCGCAAGGGGAAAATTGGCCACATCGATGCTTTGAGCCGACAGGTTTTGCGCGGCGAGATGCTGATAATCGTCGGTGGAACGGCTGAGCGGTACGGCCGCACGCCCATCGTATGCGGCCAGCTGGCAGCGGATGAAGTAATCGTCGACCTTGCCCTTGATGGCATGGAAGACCTTTGCCGCAGCATTCGTCTTGTCTCCCATGAACAAGATCGCCGCATCGCGCTCGCCTGTAACCAGCCATGCCGAGTAGTTCTTGGCTTCGGCAAAGAACTTGTCGCTGATATTCCGGTTGATGCCGGCTTCGCTGCTCATATCGGGCACCGAACCGCTGCACTTGATGATGTCCTCGACCGTCGCGCGCAACCCGGCATCGCGGATCTGCTTCGGGCAGATCACCCCGTCACCGTTGAATTCCAGTCCGGCCACCCGTTTATCGATGTCGGCCATGTCCGCTAACGAGATTGCGGTGGCATCGGCCTTGCCGAGATTTTTCAGGATATGCCTTGCCGAGGCCAGCACCTGCTTCCCCTCCTCGCCGCTATCGTCGATATCGGCCAACGACAGGCTATCCGCGCCCTGTATCAGCAGGTCGGGATTTTTCAGCAATCCGCCCGCCCATGTGACTGCCGCCAATACCTCATTGGCGCGCACGTGGCCGTCCGCATCGCTGTCGATCATATCCAGCGTTTTGGCATCGAACTCGATGCCGCGTGTCGGGCAACTCAATGACGCCCACAACTTCTGATCGAGATCCTTGAGCGCCAGCAAATCGGCGCCGCTATCAAGCTGTGCCTGATCGAACCCGCCCGCGCGGAAAAATTTCCAGGTGTGTGTCGGGGTCATGACGTTCTCCTTGCCGGACTGTTGAGAGAGGGGCTGATTATACAAGCCGGGTCAGCTATTCTGCTGCTCCAGCGTAAACCCGGCCTGCGCATCCTGCCCGAGATGAAGCACCAGGTATGGCATCACCTCCTGCAATGTGGCATGCAAAGTCCACGGCGGATTGAGGATGAACATCCCGCTGCCATGCATGCCGAAACCGTCCTCGCCCGGCGCCTGCACGCCGAGCGCGACATGCAGCCAGTTCTTCACCGGCAACTGCTTCAGCTGCACCGGCAACTGCCACGCCTCGGCGCGCTGCAACTGCGGATACCACACCGCGTAGATCCCGTTGGCGAAGCGCTTCAGCCCCTCGCGCAATGCCTCCACCACGCGCCGGTAATCCTGCTTGTCTTCGTAGGACGGGTCGATCAGCACCAACGCGCGGCGCGGTGGTGGTGGCAACAGCGCTTTCAACGCGCCGAAGCCGTCGGCTTCCTGCATTAAAACCTGCGTGCCATGCCCGGCAAAATTTTGCTGCAAAATTTCATGGTCTGTCGGATGCAACTCGAACAGCCGCATCCGGTCCTGCTCGCGCAACAGTTCCAGCGCGACCAGCGGCGAACCGGGATACAGCTTCATCTGCCCGTCCGGATTGATGCGCTTCACCAGCGCCACATAGTCCGCCAGCGGCGCGGGCAGATCGTCGCGCGCCCACAACCGTGCAATGCCGCTTTTATATTCCTCGTTCTGCGCGGCATAGCCGCTTTCTAATTCATAGCAGCCAGCCCCGGCATGGGTATCAATGTACCAAAACGGCTTGTCTTTCTGCGCCAGATAGCGCAGCAACTGCACTTCGATAAAGTGCTTCAGCACGTCGGCGTGACTGCCGGCATGAAAGGCGTGGCGATAACTCAGCATGATTTTGAATCAAGGATGTGCAGGCAAGATTGTGCCATGACTGAGCCACTTGACAAAATTCCGGCATACGAAAGTTCGGTACACACCTGCACACGTTGATAGCTAGCGCGTTAATCCAGCCAACTCCAACTCGCTGAATCCCGCTGCGCGTCGCGCTTTCAAATTGAATGGGCCACGCAGCACGGGCGCGGCATATTCTCTGGCAAGCTGCGCGTAAGTGGCGACCGCTTCCTGGCCGCGCTGTTCGCAAAGATATGAGTACCAGCGGTTACCGATCGCAACATGTCCGATCTCGTCGCGCAGGATGATATCCAGAATCGCGGCAGCAGCCATATCACCTGCCTGTGCAAGTTTATCGCGTATCGATGGCACGACATCCAGCCCACGCGCTTCCATCGTTCGAGGCACCAGGGCGATGCGTGCAAGGATGTCATGTTGCGTTTTGGCGGCCATTTCCCATAGGCTGTTATGCGCGGGGAAGTCTCCATAAGCATAACCCTGGCCTTGTAGGTGTCCAGCCAATAAGGAGAAATGCAGTGCCTCCTCCCCGGCGACTTTCAACCAGTCTGTGTAATACGCTGCTGGCATGTCGGGAAATCGCCAGATTGCATCCAGCGCCAAATTGATGGCATTGAATTCGATATGCGCCAGCGCATGAATTAAGACAGCACGACCTTCCGGCGTGATCATCGAGCGGCGCTTGACCAAGCGCGGTGCGACCAGCTCGGGCTTGAAGGGGTGGCCCGGGATGGGATGGGTTGCTCTCAGTACAGCTAGACTGTCCAGTTCGATTTCATCCGCCAAACAGGCTTGCGCCAATTGGCGCACCCCCGCCGCTTTACGAGCGGCTTCGCATTCTGCCAGCCAGAATAAAGCTGCCTCGCGCAATTCAATGGGTTGGGTCGAGTCTGTCAGCATCGATCATCTCTCGTTGTTAGGTGCGATGGTTGCAGCTTGCTTCGCCACGCCAGACAGTAGCCTGTCCGGAGCCAGGCGAGGTCCTTGCAGCAATCCGACACCGATGAATCCCTCTGGGCCGTGCAACCTGATCTTGCCATCTGGCAAGCCGGTGTCCAGCGCTAAGCGCTGGCCTTGTGCAAGGCGCTTAATTTGCACGCTATCCAATTGCAGCGTGGGTATGTCGGGCATCAGGGATTCCAGCGACAGAATACAAGCATCACGCTCAGTTTCGGTCATTGCTTCCAGTTGCGGCCAAGTATAGCTGTCGTGCAAATTGAAATGGGCAATTGCAGTGCGGCGCAGGCCAATCAGGTGTGCGCCACAGCCGAGTGCTGCACCGATGTCTTCGGCCAGTGTGCGGATGTAGGTTCCCTTGCTGCAGCGCACGGTGATGTCCAGCGGGTGCCCGGCCAAAAATTTTTCGGATTCGTTGCCAGAAAATGAATTGAGCAATAGCTCGTGTATCACCACATTGCGCAGCTGACGCTCTACAGTTTCACCGTTGCGGATGTATGCGTAGAGCGGCTTGCCTTGATGCTTGAGCGCGCTGTACATAGGCGGAAGCTGCTGGATTTCGCCGCGAAATTTTGCCAACACCGCATCGACTTCATCTGCTTCGACATTGACTGGATGTTCGCGGAGTATCTCACCCTCGGCATCGCCAGTGCTGGTAGTTTGCCCCAGACGAACCAAGGCGCGATAGGTTTTGTCAGCATCCAGCAAAGCATTGGAAAACTTGGTAGCCTCACCGAAACAGATCGGTAGCAAACCGGTGGCGAGGGGATCGAGGGTGCCAGAGTGGCCAGCCTTCTCGGCCTGGAACAGGCGGCGGACTTTTTGCAGCGCGTCGTTAGAGCTGAGTTCCAGCGGCTTGTCGAATAGCAGGACTCCGTCCAATGGGCGTTTGTCGCGGATCATAGTGTAACTCGTAGTTGGTAGCCTGTAGCTTGTAGCAAACCCGGCTTGACTACAAGCTACGGGCTGCCTCCCTTATCGCTGGCTACAGCCTGATCGATCAGCTGCGACAAATGGCTACCGCGTTCCACCGATGCGTCATACACGAAATGCAGTTGCGGCATGACGCGCAGCTTGATGCTACGCGCCAGATGGCTGCGCAGGAAACCACTGGCATGATCCAGGCCTTGCTGGGCCTCGTCGTGCTTTCCATCCAGGCGGGTGAAAAATATCTTGGCATGGGAATAATCCCCGGCCACTTCTACACCGGTGATAGTCACCAGACGCACGCGCGGATCGTTGATCTGGAGCCGCACCAACTCGGCAATTTCACGCTGGATTTGCTGGGCGATACGATCAGTTCTGGCGAAGTTGGCCATTACTGCTTAGTAGCGCCAAAATAAACTAAAGCGCACGCGCAACCTCAACAATTTCATAGGCTTCAAGCTTGTCTCCCACCTGGAGATCATTGTAATTTTTCAGCGACAGGCCGCACTCAAAATTGTTCTTCACTTCCTTCACGTCATCCTTGAAGCGTTTCAGCGAATCCAGTTCGCCATCGTGGATCACCACGTTGTCGCGCAACACGCGCACCCTCGCGCCGCGTTTGATCACGCCTTCCAGAACCATACAACCGGCGATCGTGCCAATCTTGGAAACGGTAAATACCTGGCGCACTTCGACCATGCCCATGATGCTTTCTCTCTTCTCCGGGGCCAGCATGCCGGACAGTGCAGCTTTGATCTCATCTACCATTGCGTAGATGATGGTGTAGTAGCGTATGTCCACGCCCGAGGCTTCGGCCAACTTGCGTGCGGCCGCATCGGCGCGGGTATTGAAACCGATCACAATAGCCTTGGATGCCAGTGCCAAATTGATATCAGACTCGGTGATCGCTCCTACCCCGCCGTGGATCAGATTGACCTTGACCTCGTTGGTGGAGAGCTTTTGCAACGATTGCGCAATAGCTTCGGCCGAACCCTGTACGTCTGCCTTTACGATCAGCGACAAGATACCCACTTCGCCTTCAGCCATCTGCTCGAACATATTTTCTAACTTGGCAGCTTGTTGCTTGGCGAGTTTCACACCGCGATACTTGCCTTGTCGGAACAGTGCGATCTCGCGGGCGCGTTTTTCATCCGCCAATACCATCAGTTCTTCACCGGCTGCGGGCACTTCAGACAAGCCCTGTATTTCAACCGGGATGGAAGGCCCCGCCTCGGTCACTGTATTGCCGCTTTCATCCAACATCGCGCGCACTCGGCCGAATACCGAACCGACCAGCACCGTATCACCACGCTTCAGCGTGCCGGACTGAATCAGCACGGTTGCCACCGGGCCTTTGCCCTTATCCAGACGCGCTTCGATTACCAACCCCTTGGCCTGCGTAGCACGTGGTGCTTTCAATTCCAGCACTTCAGCCTGCAACAGTATGCCTTCAAGCAATTTATCTATGCCCAACCCGGACTTGGAGGAGACCTCAACAAGCATCGCATCCCCACCCCAGTCTTCCGGCACCACACCTTCGGCGACCAACTCTTGCTTAACTTTCTCGAGATTGGCTTCGGGCTTGTCGACTTTGGTCACCGCTACCACCAGTGGAACGTTGCCAGCCCTGGCATGGGCGATAGCCTCTTTGGTCTGTGGCATCACACCATCATCGGCGGCCACCACCAGAATTACAATGTCTGTAGCCTTGGCGCCACGTGCACGCATTGCGGTAAATGCCTCGTGGCCAGGCGTGTCTAGGAAGGTAATCATGCCACGCGGAGTATCAACGTGGTAAGCGCCGATATGCTGAGTAATTCCACCCGCTTCGCCGGATGCAACACGGGTACGACGAATGTAATCCAACAAAGAAGTCTTGCCGTGATCGACGTGCCCCATCACAGTAACGACTGGCGCACGCGGCTCGAGTGGCACATCTTGCGGCTCTGCGGAATTAATCAGATAAGCATCAGGATCGTCCAGCTTGGCTGCCTTGGCGATGTGCCCCATCTCTTCCACAACGATCATCGCGGTCTCTTGATCGAGCACTTGGTTGATGGTCACCATCGAACCCATATTCATCAACACCTTGATGATTTCCGAGGCCTTGATCGACATCTTCTGCGCCAATTCGGCGACGGCGATGGTTTCCGGCACAGCCACTTCATGCACCACGGGTTCGGTCGGCAAAGAAAACGCGTGTGCGGTTTCCTGCGCTGCATGTTTGTGGTGCTTGTCATGGCGCGGAGCTCGCACCGGGCTAGTCCAAACACCCTTTTTCTCACCGGCTTTGACCGGGGTGCGCTTTTTATGCCCTTTTTCGTCCCACGGACTGCTCTTGGAATCCGTTTTTGGTTTTTTGCCCGGCTTGACAATTTTGTCGCCCGGCTTGGGGATCGGCTTATGCAGCGTGCCTTCAGCCAAATTTACAATTGGAGCTGCCGTGACTGGTGCAACCTCTTCAACTTTTTTCACTTCGACTACTGCGGGTTCTGGTTCGGCCGCTTTCTTGGTAGTCTTACGTTTGCTGCGTTCCTGCTTGGCTTGCACTTCGACCGCCTGGCGTGTAGCCAACTCCGCATGCAAACGCGCCTCCTCTTCTCGCGCTGCTAACTCCTGCTCGTTAACAACTTTGGCTGCCCTGCCCTTCTTGGGTGGAGCGACGGCTTCAACAGGTGCAGTCGCCTCAGCGGCAACTGTCGGTGCTACAACCCGACGCTTGCGCACCTCAACCTGTATGGTGCGGGCACGACCGGAACTGTCTGCTTTCTTTATTTCCGTAGTTTCGCGACGGATCAGCGTGATCTTCTTGGCGGGTTTTTCAGCACCATGCGCCTGACGCAAATGCTCCAGCAACTTTGCCTTGTCCTTCTCGGTCAACGGGTTTGATTCTTCGTCCTTAGCGATCCCTGCCGCCTTCAACTGCTCAAGCAGCAAGGCAACAGGCAATCCCAGTTCACTCGCAAACTGCGCTACATTTAATTTTGCCATCAACTATCCTCTAAACCACTCTGTTAAGCGAACCAGGGCGCGCGTGCCATCATAATCAGTGCATTGGCACGTTCGCTATCCACACCGGATAGCTCCACCAACTCATCCAAATCCAAGTCTGCCAATTGTTCCTGTGTCGTGACACCCTTGCTAGCCAAGGTACGTGCAGTCTGCTCATCCATACCTTCAAGCTTGAGCAGGTCGCCAATTCCATGCTCAACTTTTTCCTCGCTGGCTATAGCCGCATTCAGCAGTGCGCTACGTGCACGAGTGCGCAATTCGTTCACCGTTGCTTCGTCGAACGATTCAATTTCTAGCATTTCTTCCAACGGCACATACGCCACCTCCTCCAGCGTATTAAAACCTTCCTGCACCAGGATGTCGGCTACCTCTTCATCTACATCCAGTTTTTCAATGAAAATTGCGCGAGTCACTGAAAACTCTTCGCTATGCTTTTCATTGGATTGTTCGACCGTCATGATGTTAAGCTCCCAGCCAGTCAACTCACTGGCCAGCCGGACATTCTGGCCACCACGCCCAATTGCCTGAGCCAGATTTTCTTCCTCGACCACTACATCCATGCTGTGACGTTCTTCATCCACAACAATGCTGCTCACTTCGGCGGGAGCCAGTGCGTTGATGACGTAGGTAGCTGGATTTTCTGCCCAAAGTATGATGTCTACACGCTCGCCAGCCAGTTCGTTGGTCACACCCTGCACGCGTGAGCCGCGCATACCGACACAGGTCCCGATGGGATCGATACGTGAGTCATGTGACAACACCGCGATCTTGGCACGTGAACCCGGATCGCGCGCGGCACTGACAATTTCCAGCAACTTTTCTTCGATTTCTGGCACTTCCAGTTCGAACAGTTTAAGCAGCAATTCTGGCGAAGTGCGCGACAAGACCACTTGTGGCCCCCGCGCGCTACGATCCACGCGCAGCAGATGTGCCTTGATGCGATCACCGATGCGCAGATTTTCCTTGGCGATCATTTGATCACGTGGCAACAAGGCTTCAATCTTGCCGAACTCGATGATCGCGTTGCCGCGTTCGAGCCGCTTGACCGTGCCGGACACCAGATGCTCCTTGCGCTCCATGAAGTCGGCCAACACTTGCTCGCGTTCGGCATCACGGATCTTCTGGAAGATGACCTGCTTCGCGGCTTGAGCCCCGATGCGCCCGAAATTGATCGATTCCAGCGGCTCTTCGATGAACTCTCCGATCTGGATATCGGGATCGCGCTTTTGCGCTTCTTCCAGCTTGATGTGCAGATCCGGTGTCTCGAATGTCTCGTCATCCATCACTTCCCAGCGACGGAAAGATTCGTACTCACCGGTATCGCGATCAATCTCAACACGCACGTCGACCTCATCGATAAAACGTTTTTTGGTCGCAGAAGCCAAGGCTGACTCCAACGAGTCGAACACGATCTCCTTGCCCACGTTTTTCTCGCGCGACAATGCATCCACCAGCAACAAAATTTCACGGCTCATACTATTCTCCAGCTATCTACTCGCCTGCCTCAGCAATACATCAACCCAGCAATGCATCTCAAGGAAAAGCATTTAAAACTAAAAAGTCGGCACTAACCGTGCCTTATCCAAATTCGACAGTTCGATTGCCACCGGACTGCCATCTACATCCAACTGCAATGTGCCCTCGTTGACCTCAACAATGACCCCGGCAAAGTTCTTGCGCCCCGCCAGCGGCATACGCAATTTGAGTTGCACCTTCTGTCCGGCAAAACGCACAAAATCCACTTCTTTCTTCAACGGCCTGTCCAGTCCCGGCGACGAAACTTCAAGGCGGTCATAATCCACATTCTCGACCAGGAACAGTCGCGTCAATTGATTGCTTACCGTTTGGCAATCTTCCACCGATATGCCTTCCGGCTTGTCAATGAACACGCGTAACATCCCGCGCCCCGAGCGTTCAACGTCCACTAACTCATAGCCCAAGCCGCCTACCGTCATCTCGACCAGCTTCACCATATCCATAAACACTATCCACAAATAAAAAACGGGCTCGAAGCCCATCTACAAAACGCGGCGCATTGTAGCAAAACTCGCGCCCAAAGGGAATTAACTTAGTATAAGTCTTGGTAGCGCACTGTGATCGGATACCGCCAGTCCTTGCCATAGCTGCGCTCCGTAATGCGTATACCCACCGCAGACTGGCGGCGCTTATATTCGCTGATACGAATCAAATGCACTACCCGGCGCACGTCTGCTTCTGAATATCCACGTGCGATGATTTCAGGAATGGCGAGGTTTTTCTCTACATAACATGCCATGATCGCATCCAGTATATTGTAAGGAGGGAGACTATCCTGGTCGGTCTGGTTGGCGCGCAGTTCAGCGCTTGGCGGGCGGGTGATAATGCGTTCTGGAATAACTTGACCCAGGGTGTTGCGGTAGCGTGCCAATCGATACACCAACGTTTTGCTGACATCCTTCAATACTGCGAAGCCACCTGCCATGTCGCCATACAGGGTTGCATAGCCCACGGTCATTTCGGATTTGTTGCCAGTGGTCAACACTAGATAACCTAATTTGTTTGACAAGGCCATCAGCAATGTGCCGCGGATGCGCGCCTGCAAGTTTTCTTCGGTGGTATCCACAGCGCGCCCGGCGAAAGCAGATTCCAGAGTGCCCAGAAAACTCTGGAACATTGGCTCGATGAGAAATTCATCATAGCGCACACCAAGTATATTCGCTATTTCACGCGAGTCGTCCAAGCTGATTTGCGCGGTATAGGGCGAAGGCATCATCACTGCGTGGACTTTATCAGCACCCAGGGCATCCACAGCGATCGCTAGCGTCAATGCTGAATCAATCCCTCCCGACAGTCCCAACAACACGCCAGGAAAGCGGTTTTTCCCGATGTAGTCACGCACGCCAAGACACAAGGCACGATAGACGCTAGCCTCTTCGCCCAATAATGCGACCTTCTCCCCGATTGGCCGCAATCCCTCCTGAAGTTCCAGCATCAATAAAGTCTCTTCAAATTGCGTTGCCTGTGCAGTCAATACGCCTTGCTGATCAATGGCGAACGAGCCACCATCAAAAACCAGCTCATCCTGCCCTCCGACCATGTTGGCGTATACCACGGCCATGCCGGTTTCTTCTATGCGATCGCGAATGGCTCGATAGCGTGATTCTTGCTTGTGCATGGCATAGGGCGATGCGTTGAGTACCAGCAGCGTTTGCGCACCGGCATCACGCGCAAAACGCGCCGCATCAGGTTCCCAAATATCGGCACAGATACTCAAGGCAAAGCGTATCCCGGCGATTTCAAATACAAACGGCTCGGTGCCTTGATTGAAGTAACGCTGTTCATCGAATACCGAGTAATTCGGCAGTTTATGCTTGAAATAGGTCGCCGCTATGACCCCACTCTGAAGTAATGAAGCCGCGTTGTAGCGCTTGCCGTCGCGATCAATGGGGTGCCCCACGACCACCGCCATATCTGAAGTTTTTGTGGCAAGCTCACCCAATGCCTGCGCGCACGCCTGATAGAAACCATCGCGTAGCAACAGATCTTCCGGGGGATAGCCGCACAAAGCGAACTCAGGCGCCACCAGCAATTGCGCGCCCAGTTTTCTGGCCTGTTCTGCAAATTGCGCTATCTTTGTGACATTCCCAGTCAGATCGCCTAACACACAGTTGATTTGCGCGATTGCCAGTTTCATTTTATTGCTTGGGAAATATCAGGAACGCGCATCTTACCATCGCGTTGTTTGCTATATCAAAGATGTAGAGTGCTCCCACACGCCCAATAAATTACTTTTTTGAATTTAATCTGGCCGAACTTAAGTAATATCAATGAGCCTTGCAATTCCACACCCGCATACCCATAAGGCGCATCTCCCAAGACCATGACGATCCAGTTTAGGCAGAAACTGGAGGCTCTCGTGCTCTGGTGAAACTGGCTCTGCAACCACTGGGAGGGTGTCGGCGGTGGGACTGGTTTGGGCGCGGATCAAAAAGCGGGTTCGAACGCTGGTTCAGGTGCCGGAACCGGTGGTGCAGGCTGAGGTACAGGCGCTGGAGATGGCGCTGGTCCGAATGCAGGTTCTACACCTTGTACGGGAGCTGGTGCCAGCGGCACAACCTGTACCGCAGGTGCTGGTACCAGCGGTACAGGTTGTGGTGTAGGCGCGGGAACTGGTCCAAATGCAGGTTCTAAAACTGGTACAGGAGCTGTTGCCGGTGAGGCTGGCTGAGGAGCAGCTCCAAAAGATGGTTCGAACGCTGGTGCTGTTGTCGGAGCCGGTGGCACGGACTGCGGTGTAGGTGCTGGTCCAATAGCAGGCTCCACAACTGGTGCTGTTGCCGGAGTTGGTGCCGACACTGGGGCGGGTGGCTTGGTTTTTGCGGGTACTCCCACGTAAAAATTCAACCCGATGGTGATATTTTTGTTCGTCAGTCTTCTTTCGACAGTTTGAATAACAGTATTACCATTCGAATTTGTATATTCCCCTGAGACACTCCAATGGTTTGCGAACTTGTATTCAATACCTAGCCCACGATAAATATGATTCGCACCAATCTTAATAGCGGTATCTCCGCCATTAGTGCGAGCGTAACCCAGCTTGCCATACAGCAGCCATTTTCCTTTTGGGAAACCTAACTTGGCACCCGCGCCAATTACTTGGCTGTTATAGTTAACCGGGCCCGTCGCGGTAGTGTTTAATTCATAGGAGCCGTAAGCTCCCAGTTGAAGGATGCCTACTTCCCAGTTGTAACCCTCCTCAAAACCATAGGTTAGTGCACTCCTGGTTTTCAACTCATCCAAATTGGAACGGTTGATACCAGCCTTACCGGCGACCCAGATACCGTTAAATCTGCTTTCTTCGCTGCCTTCAATGGTCACTTTTACAGTGGTGGTGGTGCCATCCTCACTGGCCACAGTAAAACTGTCGATAATGCTTTCACCTTCGTTGAGATAGTCAAATGCTGAGCTGGTTAGATAAATCCATCGGCCTGAGGTATCTATACTAAAAGTGCCGTTTGCACCAGCGACATTACTCTGTGTCGCGAAAGTTTCTGGGTTATCCACGTCCTTGATTTTTAGCTTGCCAGTAGCTCTCAAGACAGAGTTTGTTTCTGTCAATACCACATTGGCAGTGCCCAGGAAGGCTGGGTCGTTCGTACCATTAATGGTGATTTGCACCGTCGTGGTGGTGCCATCGTCGCTGGCCACCGTAAAAGTGTCACTGACGCTCCGACCCACGCTGAGATTGTCGAAGGCAGAATTGGCCACATAGGTCCATGCACCAGTAGCATCGATCTTGAGAGAACCGTTTTTACCTCCGATCTTTGCTCGTGCTACAAAAGTGGCTGCGTTATCCACATCGCTGATACTCAGCGTGCCACTGGTGGTCAGTGGTTCATTGGTTTCATCCAGTTTGACTGAAGCTTGACTCAAGATGGCTGGGTCGTTCGTACCGTTGATGGTGATGTCTACCGAGGTGGTGGTGCCATCCGCACTGACCACCGTAAAAGTGTCATTGACGCTCTGACCAATGTTGAAATCGTCAAACGCGCTGTTCGCAACATAGGTCCATGCTCCGGCTGAATTAATACTAAAAGTACCGTACACACCAACGGTGTTGCTCTGCTCCACGAAGGTTTCCAGGCTATCCACGTCGCTGACACTTAGCGTGCCACTGGTAGACAGCGGTGCGTTGGTTTCATCGAGTGATACAGATGCTGCGCTCAAAATTGCGGCATCATTTGTGCCTATGATGGTGACTTGCACCGTCGTGGTAGTGCCATCCGCACTGGCCACCGTGAAGCTTTCGTCGACGCTTTGACCTACGTTAAGATCGTCTGCCGCGCTATTCGTATCATAGGTCCATCGGCCAGCGGTGTCGATGTTGAAAATACCATTCGTACCGGCGACATTACTCTGTGCTACAAAGGTCTCAGGGCTGTCCACGTCGCTGATAATTAAAGTTCCTAGAGCATGAAGGATTTCATTAGTCTCTGACAATAAGACATGTGCAGAACTCAAAACTGCTGCCTCGTTGGTGCCGTTGATGGTGACTTGCACCGTCGTAGTGGTGCCGTCGACACTCGCCACTATTAAGCTGTCAGTGATGCTCTGGCCCACCAGCAGGCTATCAAAGGCAGATTTGGCCACATAGGTCCAAGCCCCGGCTGCATCAATGTTGAAAGTGCCATACGCACCAGCGGTATTGTTCTGTGCCACAAAAGTGGCTGCACTATCCACATCGCTGATGCTCAACGTGCCACTGGTGGTCAGCGGTTCATTGGTTTCATCCAGTTCGACTGAAGCTTTGCTCAAGATGGCTGCGTCGTTTGTCCCGATGATGGTGATGCTTACCGGGGTGGTAGTGCCATCTGCACTGGCCACAGTGAACTTGTCGCTTACGCTCTGACCGACGTTGAGATCGTCAAACGCACTGTTCGCAACATAGGTCCATGACCCGGCTGTATCTATGTTGAAAGTGCCATACGCTCCGACAATATTACTCTGCTCCACAAAAGTGGCTGCACTATCCACATCGGTGATGTTCAACGTGCCACTGGTAATCAGTGGAGCGTTGGTTTCATCGAGTGTAACCAATGCTGGAATTAGAATTGCGGCATCATTAGTACCTATGATGGTGACTTGCACCGTCGTGGTAGCGCCATCCGCGCTAGCCACCGTAAAACTTTCGACGACGCTTTGACCGGCAACAAGATCGTCTAGTGCGCTATTCGTAACATAAGTCCATCGGCCAGCGGTGTCGATGTTGAAAATACCATTCGTACCGGCGACATTACTCTGTGCTACAAAGGT
>JBAQWL010000186.1:0-11824 GCA_049298895.1 Gallionella sp. | reverse complement strand
GTGTAAACGATAGGAACCTTTTTTCCTGTGCCCTCAGCTACTGCACACACCGCTTCGCATAGCGACCGAGTTAAATCTAAATTGCCTGTAGTGAACTCTTTAGGATCCTGAGGGCGGTTGATGCCAGCCAGATGGAAAACAAAACTTACTTCTTCCAACAAGATTGGCAACTGGCTTACATCATCGTCACGGGTAAATAATACCACCTGCACGTCCTTGCGTTCTGCGAGGTGCACCTGTAGATTTTTGCCGACGAACCCATTAGCACCGGTAATCAACACTTTCATACTGTTATTCCTCTGCCACTGCGTGTTCACCACGCGAGATTTGCTGCATAAACTCAAGTTTGAGCAATAGTGCCTTCATGCCGGCAACGTCTAGGCGGGTGGTGTTGTGGGAGTTGTAATCTTCACCATGCAAGCTTTGGGTTATGCGCAGTTCGCCTTGCTCCACAAACTTGGCGTAGTTCAAATCTCGCACATCAGGCGGCACACGGAAGTAGTCCCCCATATCTTCTGCGCAAGACATTTCTTCACGGCTAAGTAGCGTCTCGTAAAGTTTTTCGCCATGACGGGTGCCAATTACATGAACAGGATGAGTTAGCTCACCGATTAATTCAAGAATGGCTTGAGTGAGAACATCAACAGTCGCGGCAGGGGCCTTTTGCACAAAGATGTCACCGTTGTTGCCGTGTTTAAACGCATACAACACCAAGTCAACGGCATCTGACAGCGTCATCATAAAGCGCGTCATGGCTGGGTCGGTCACCGTGATCGTCTTGCCCGCGCGCACCTGCTCAATAAACAAAGGAATAACTGAGCCACGCGATGCCATCACGTTGCCATAGCGCGTGCCACAAATGACTGTGTTTGTGCCCTCTAGGTTACGACTGGCGGCCACCATCACTTTTTCCATCATGGCTTTGCTGATGCCCATGGCATTGATGGGGTATACAGCCTTGTCAGTGCTCAAACACACCGCACGTTTCACCCCAGCATTAACTGCTGCCTCCAACACATTTTCAGTGCCCAGCACGTTTGTTCGTACAGCTTGCATAGGATGAAACTCACAAGAAGGAACTTGCTTGAGCGCTGCAGCGTGGAAAACATAGTCCACACCACGCATAGCTGTTGACACGCTACGTTCATCGCGAACATCGCCAATATAGAACTTAAGCTTAGGATTGTTGTATCGCTTGCGCATATCATCCTGCTTCTTTTCGTCGCGACTAAAGACGCGTATTTCACTGATGTCACTAGATAGTAACCTGCGCAGAACAGCATTTCCAAATGAGCCTGTCCCGCCCGTAATTAATAAAGTTTTTTTAGCAAACATAAAGCACCACTATTTAAGATAGAACCCTGCCAGACGCTGAGTCCCAGTGAAAAGAATAAATTAAAAACCGTAACAGTAGAATAAGTCAACGCCCCAGCCACAACAATCCCTAATTTTTCTTGTTGAGGCTGAAGAGTAAACCTTCCACAGCACAACAAGCTCTCCCATCACGAATCAAACTTGCGGATGAATCACCTTAATTGAGCATTGATACCAAGTACACAAAATTGTAACTTTCACCGTTTATTTTATGTTTGAATAGTAGCCCTCAGGCCATCCAGGATCGAAGTCGAAGTCGTCTCGCAACATAAGGAGCGGAGCAATCTGACATCGGCAAGTGAATGCCTGATATCTCCAACTCGCGCATCCGTATATTCAACCTCAATCGTCTTATTCAAGATCATTCCCATCTTTTCAATGATGTCCAGCAACGACGTGCTTTCGCCGGTTCCGATGTTAATCACTTTTCCAGACATCGCGTGGTTTTTGATAGTAGCCACCAGCATGCGCGCCACATCTTTCACATAAACAAAATCCCTGGTCTGCTTCCCATCACCAAATACTTTTAAGGGCTTTCCTGCAATGCTGTTCGCAGCGAAAATACTGATCACTCCTGAATAAGGCGAAGCAGGATTCTGGCGTGGGCCATACACATTGAAAAACCTGAAGGCCGTATATTCCAATCCAAAGGTTCTATAGTAGTGTTTAAGATAATATTCTCCAGCCAACTTATCGATGGCGTAAGGCGTAAGTGGCGAAACGGGTACATTTTCCGAAACAGCTCCCTCTGTCGCATTGCCATATACAGCAGCGGAAGATGCAAACAGAAAACGCTTAACACCCGCTTGTCTTGCATATTCAAGTAACAGCAAGGTTCCGTCAAAATTCACCTGGTGAGTAAAAATCGGATTCTCGATCGACGCTTGGACCGATGCTATTGCAGCAAGATGAATCACGGCATCACAACCTACAACAGCTTCACATACGGTATCAGGATTGAGAATCGAACCGACAATGATCCGCAGAGATGCCATATCAGGCGGCAAATTTTCCAGTTTCCCAGTCGACAAATCATCCAGTACCACCACAGAAAATCCTCGTGCAAGCAACTCTTCCACGATATGCGACCCGATAAATCCAGCACCCCCTGTAACCAAAATCTTAGCCATGATCAAACCATTCCATGAAGATTAGCGTGCAGCTTTTTCAGGCAGCCAATATTATTACAAAGAGATTTCTCAGCACTTCAGTTGACGTATTTTGCATCTGCCTATATTTCTCTACAGCCCCACGTGATTTTTCCATCAGTTCACTAGGGCATTCCCGCCAAATTCGCAATTGACTCACTGTTTCCGAAACATAATCCTCATCAAAGCCAAACACCTCTCCGGCTGTTGCTGCAACCATTTCGTCAAGGCATCCCCTGGAGCGAGCCAGCACGGGCACACCTTGTGCCATGGATTCAAGCACAATCAGCGGCTCAGCATCATTTTTCGTCGGATACAACAACACATCGATCGAATCGAAAAACTCGTCTTTTTCGGCTCCGTATTTCGGTCCCACGTATTGAACATTCCCTATTTCGGCGATCTTGTCCCTCACCAGAGCTTCAGTCGCCTTATTAAAAAAAGGCCCGGCGATTATGGCAAAAATATCAACCCCTTCTTTTTGCAGCCGCGACAACACCTCAAGAAACTCGAAAATGCCTTTATCGGCCTCGATGTTTCCAAAGAAACCCAAGGTGCCCACGCTTTTTCTAATGCGCGCACCACCATCCAAGGGAAACAGAGCCGAATTCGACAAAACTATAACTTGGCGAATTGATGGATAGGACGACTTTAGTTTATGAGCCATATGACCGCATAAAGCAATGTGATATGCATCCTTGCCTGCGCAAGAAACCAGCATTTTTGTCAGAAACCGAGGGCGATCAACGTAAAGGAAACTATGGTGATGCAGTACAATCCTGGCGTTCCGGAGACGTGACAATAGAATAAAAAGAATTTCAAAAAGCTGACCGTACCCGCCTGAAACACTGATATAGACAGTTACCTTGCGACTCACAATCAAAAAGTTACAATATGCCCCGAGTTTGCGCAGCACGCGTGCTGCCCGGACTAACCTGACGTGCCAAGATCTGCTCAACGAAGTTGCAGAAAGGTCAAAAATTATCGGATTTTCACCATTGGACACGAAGAAATCTTTCATGGCCAAATTAACCGCAGCCATACCGTGCATGGGCGGGGGAAAGCCTCCTATCATAGCAATCATACGCATAAGAAAATCACGAAGTCCGTTTCTTGGGTCTCATCAATGCCATAAGCCGGAGGAATGAATAAACAACGCAAAGCGCTCAGTACCTCCGGAAAACATTTCTCTGAAATTATCATGCGGAGGTCACTATTGGTTCTGAGTACGTGGAAAACAGAAATTAGAAAGTGAAGCTGGTAAACAAGAAAGTCAGTTTGACTTTGGAGTGGGTTCCTCCACGTTAATAATATGGTTCAAACATAAAGCAAAAAATAAATAGAAAAGAAAAACACTCGTCACCCTGAACAGTGATCCATAGTGAAGCAAAGAAATAAAACCAAAAAAGATCGCTGCAGCAGATGGCAATGCTTCAATGCAAGATGCTCTGCTTTTTACAAAACGAAATACAGGGTATAGCATTATCCAAAATATGATAAAGCTATGAATAATACCCAATTGAAATAGAATTTTCAGATGTGAGATTTCAGTTTGAATAATCTCACTTCCAAAACCAGTCGCGTGACCAAACAGGATGAATGGACTTGCTGAAAACATCGAGTCCGTACCAAGTTGCTGTGTCATCCCCTCCCAATCACCCCCATCACCAATGCGTGCCATGAAGATAAACATCACTTCGCTAAAGGTAGTAATGAGAACCGCAATACCGACCATACCAAAAAAAATATAAACATACGTCGACATCTTTCGACTTCGTATCATGATATAGGCAGTAAAAATTATTAGTGTAAGCAATACGCTGAGTATATTAGTCGCGCTTTGTGTCATCGCCAAGCTTAGCGATGCAAATAAAAATAAACCAAGATCAGGCACCTTTTTTTTCAGCAGGAAACGAATGAAAAAAAACGAAACGACCATCCCCAGAATATTTGCTGAGTCATGAGGATTACCGATATATCCAGATGCACGAAAAAACTGGCCAGTTCTACTTCTGCCCATCGTATCATCTTCTGACTTCAGCTTGAGGTTGTACTCTAATGCGTTCTCCCATCCCTCATGCCCCTTCAACGATTCAATAAAATTACCCATAACTGACCCGCTTATTGCTATCGTAACAACAATAATGACCACATTAAAATAATACGATGGCACTCGCAAAAAAAGAAAAATAATATAAGGAGCCAGGTATAAATATAAAACTGAGGGTTCAAAGGGTATGCCAAGAAAACGATCCACAACCTCGTTCACAATACCCAGAAGCATGTTGAGTTTCAGAAGATTTTTTAGCCACGTCAACTCAGGATGTTTATACCAGCCACTCTTAATCCAGCCATAGATGGCCAGAATAAGCAAAGCGCCGGCTGATAGCATATTTACAATCGCTACGGGAGCATCGAGATTTATGACCAACATCCCCCGGATTGACCCCATAGCCACAATGAACGCAACCGACCAGGACCACACCGAATTCAATCGCACGCCGCACCACAAACCCAATTTTTCATTATTGTTGAAAGTCTTTGTCATATTTCGGTAGCGCGTCATGGACGTTAAAATCTTGGCAGACAAATGTCTGCTGAATGAGCCTTGCAGAGCACTGATTTTCGGTTTTCTCTCTTAAGCCCTGCTGACTTTCGCCGAATGCCTGCTTAAGGCTATCTCCCAACAATTAGCCGCGCAACCTTATGTAAAGCAATTAACATAAACATATACATAACCCTCAAACGAATTCTGCTATTTGCATATTTAAGACAATATTTAAACTTATTGGCAGCCTTATCGTATTCACTATTAGCGTAGTGATACCTGCCACTCATGTAAGCAGCAATACTGTTAGTGGAGTCCTGCTGTGTATCGCTAAGCGATCCAGGAAGATTCGCAATTGCACACTTGTAAGAAAAAGACATGTCTTTTTTTGAAATTCCTTGGTCGTGTGACATGTAATACCCAAGACATTTGGGAATATGAAAAAATGCGTCAGTTATTTGTGCAATACGCAACCAAGCGTTGTAGTCTTCGCTTGCAATCATCTTGATATTCTCGTCTATGCCGCCGATTTGATCTAGCAGTCTTTTACGTACCACTACAGATGAATTTGCGATCGTATTACCATTAACCAAGAGATCAATAAACACAGGTCTCTTTACCTGCCTACTTTTCAATTTTTTTCGCTGAAAAAAAGCTGGGTGATCTCTGACAATTTCCAAGTCGTGATAAACAAGGTCGACTTTGTCATTGATGTGTTTAAAGCAGACTTGAAGTTTATTGGTAGTCCACCAATCATCAGAATCCAGAAACGCTATCCACTCACTTTTTGCTGCACGAATTCCCATATTCCGCGAAGCAGCAATCACACCGTTGTTATGAATTTTCAGCAAGGTTATGCGTGGATCTGCGAAGCTCTGCACAACTTCATCGGTGCTGTCTTGTGAATGGTTATCGATAACGATTGCTTCCCAGTTTGTATAGGTCTGATCCAGAACTGATTGCAGGGCACGCCCCAGAAAATGGGCATGGTTATAGGTGGGAATGACTACGGTGACAAGTTGACCTGTATCGGCGTTCATACGCCCTCACTGCGGTTTTGACTATATGACGCTTGACAAAATGCCAACAATTTATCAATTTCCAAGTTGTTATCAAGGACGATGTTTACGCCCATCTTTGCCAATCTGGAAGGTCGGAATTCCAGCATTTCATGCTTATCATCAGCGCCCTTCTCTGGCCGCAGCAATTCAGGTTCAAAACCCAAAACCAGCTTACACCGCTGTTGAATCAGCTTCGCCATTTCAAGAACGGATTGTGATACTCCAGAACCCACGTTAAAGACTCCCTGATCCGCAGAATCGAAATCATGGGAAGAAAAGTAGTCAATAACTCGGCAAATTTCTGCAATGGAAATGAAATCCCGACTCTGCAACCCCCTCGAGCGCAAAAGCATTTGTCCAGACTGAACAGCCTGCCTGCACAAATCATTCACCAGTAGCATCCAGCAATTCACGTCCTTATGCGCTGGCGCTCCAATGACGTTGGATAGGCGCAGCACAATGCCTTCGATTTGACCGCGCTGCCCGGCACTCAATACGACATTCTCTCCCGCGAGATGCGATGCGGCATAGGGATGCATATTGCGCGGGCAAGTGTCTTCAGTAATGGTGCCAATTAGCGGGTTAGCATACACATGGGCGGTGGATAGGTAGAGAAACCTCTTCACGCCCGCACGGCTTGCTGCCGCAACCAAACGCGCGGTCGCCAAGCCGTTAAATTCAAGCGCAGCCACTGGATCCGCTGCGCAGTCCTGAATGTTCATCCCTGCCGCATGAATCACCACATCGACCCCGTTACAAATTTGCTCAAGGGCGCGACTTTCATTCCAGTCGGTCTTAACCACCTCCGTTTGGGTTAACCAATCTGGTGGACTACTTGCGTTACGTGAACCAAGAACGATTTGATGCCCAGCCTGCTGCAAATGCTGGCCCAGCCTGCCGCCGATAAAACCAAACCCGCCGGTAATCAGTATGCGCATTGAATTTAGCTAAACCGCCCAAGGCGCGCCTTTAGCCCACAACGACTCCAGCAATTCATGGTCGCGCTTGGTATCCATACAATGCCAGAAGCCGTCGTGACGATAAGCCATCAGCTCTCCTGTTTTGGTTGCTTGTTCCAAGGGCTCGCGCTCCAGCATGGTGCTATCCCCGGCAATCAAATCAAAAAATGCAGGCTCGACCACAAAATAACCGCCATTGATCCACCCTTCATGTAGCTGTGGTTTTTCTTGAAAACTCGCGACTCGCGAACCGTCCAGTTCCAGTTCGCCAAAACGAGCAGCAGGTCGAACAGCTGACATGGTAACCATCTTGCCATGACTGCGATGAAAGGCCAGCAGGGCATCCAGATCAATATTTGCAACGCCATCGCCGTAGGTCAACATGCAGGTCTCGTTGCCAATGAATGACTGCATCCGTTTGACACGTCCGCCGGTCATGGAGGTGTCACCGGTGTTGACTAGCGTCACGCGCCAATCCACGGGATCCACCTGGTGTGGTGAAACGCCACCCGAGGCAAGGTCCACCGTAAAATCGGCATTGAGCGCACGATAATTGAGGAAATACTCCTTGATCACCTCGGCCTTGTATCCCAAGGCGACATAAAAATCCTTATGCCCAAAGCGCGCATAGGTCTGCATGATGTGCCAGAGGATCGGCTTGCCGCCGACCGGCACCATCGGTTTGGGGATGACATCGGTGTATTCGGCCAGACGCGTGCCAAAACCGCCGGCGAGTAAGATGACCTTCATAGTTCAGCTCCAACCATATTTAATATCTGATAGTGCAAGGCGCTCAACTTCATTGTGATCATGGGGAATATTGGCAATGTTCAACACCAGGCTTTGTGGCGCTGCCAGCCCTTGAAAGCCAAACCAGATGCCGGGCGGCACGGTGAGGCGTGCGTAGTGATCAACGCCAATCTCCTCGACCCGAAATTCATCAGCGCCATCCAAACGAAACACAAACCTGACCAGCCCCACAGGCACGACGACATTCATCGTCATCCGCGTATGTCGCTTCCATGCCTTGATAGCGCCGGCAGCCACCCAAGAAAAATAGGCCTCACCAAAACCGGCATAGCCCGCATCGCTCTGCTTCATGGCGTGCAGCACATCCCCGCCCGCTGTCGTGATACGCGCCAGCGGTGTGATCAAAATATCATCCAAACTTACTGAACCCACGCCAATCCTTGTTGCTTGGCAATTGCCGTATACGCTTCAATCTGTGATCGAGTTGTGGCGGCAATCTGCGTCGGCTGTTGGTAATACGAACGATACCATTCTGCGGTCATGCGTACGGTATCTTCAAAGCCCATCACGGCATGCCAACGCAAATAGTGCAGCGACTTGTCGCAGTTGAGCTTGAGCAAGCCCGACTCGTAGGGTCCAGCCGCCGACTGTGATACATCCTGCCAGCGTACCTGATCCCAATGCAGCGCCATCTGCTGCACCAACTCAAAGACAGAGTGATTTTGCTGCGCCGGTGGCCCGAAGTTAAACGGCTCACCATGCAGTTCAGCCCGCTGTGACAAGGCAATGGCAAGGCTCAGGTAGCCACTCAGCGGTTCCAGAACATGCTGCCAGGGCCGTGTTGAGTGAGGGTTACGCAATTCGACAGCCTTGCCGATCGACCACGCCTTCACGCAATCGGGCACGATGCGATCTGCAGCCCAATCACCCCCGCCGATTACATTACCCGCCCGCGCGGAAGCGATACGCACCTTGCTAGTCGCTTTGGGGAAATACGACTTGATATGTGAACGAATGGCCAGCTCTGCCGCACCTTTGGAAGCGCTATACGGATCCGGCCCACCCATGGCATCAGTCTCACGGTAACCCCACACCCACTCTACATTGTCGTAACACTTGTCACTGGTGATGATCACAGCCGCACAAGGCTTGACCAGCTTGCGCAGAGCTTCAAGCACATGCAGCGTACCCAGCACATTGGTCTGCCAGGTTTCAACAGGGTCATCATATGATCGTCGAACCAAGGCCTGTGCAGCGAGATGGAACACGAAATCGGGTTGCGCAGAGACGATAGCGTCTTCCAAAGCGGCCCGATCGCGGATGTCGATACGCAGGTCGGTCATGCCGTCGGCCAGATGCGCAACCGCAAAATGAGAAGGATCGGTCGGTGGATCGAGGGCGATACCCACCACCTTGGCACCCAGTTGTTTGAGCCATGCGGTCAGCCATGCGCCTTTGAAGCCGGTATGGCCAGTGATGAGGACAGTACGTCCAATATAAGAAGAGCCAACTAGCGACGATTCATGTTTATTCATGTTGCAGCCTAAAACACCAAATCATTAGGGTCTAAAAGATATGCAGTAACATCATAACTCTCAGCGATAATTTGATATCCAAAAGAATTTAAATAATTACAGACCCGCATAAATTGCTCAAACGACATCACATTATCTCGAACTCCATGTTCAAAACGAATTATCCTCGGCTTGATATTTGTGAAATCAATGGACATTAATATTTCATAATCGTAGCCTTCTGTATCAAGCAACAACAAATCCAGCTTATCAATGACGTTGGACTTTATGAAATCAGCAAACGAAATACATCTGACTTTGACTTGCTCCATAAGATCTGCACTGGGAACAAGTGTAGTTTTTTTCCAGTGATTTGCATCAAAGGAGGCAATCCCCCTGGCAAACGCAGGCACTTCAGCGGCACGTTCCGGCTTGACTCTATGTAAAATCATTTCTGATTGAGTAGCATGGATCGCCAAATTAAAAGGCTTGATGCCGGGACAACATTTGTAATTTTCGACCAACTTATCAAAGATGTCGGGTAACGGCTCAAGCACAAAACCAGAAACGACTTCTCTATTTTCCACATTAAAGTGATAGACGGGGTCATTCATAATTCCATCATTGGCGCCAATTTGAAGAAACGTCAATGTTTTGTGAACCGCAAGCTGGCGATATAAGAAACTCTCAAAATCGAAGATCGAGTAAGGCCCTATCCTTGATATTTTAAATCCACATTTATGCAACCAATGCTGAATATATTTTTTGATAAGAACAAATTTAGTCATATTAGGAAATTTGTCATGTTAAATCTTCAGTTTTAACTGAACATGTGAGCAAGACGCAAAATAAATCTCTATTGTCAGGAAGGATTTTAGATAACAAATTTGAGAGTAGCAGAACGGGTACAGTTACTAAACAACCAGTCATAACAAGGAAAAGTTTATTCCGCGATCCAATATTATTATTTACATAAACACTGAATAAAGTCGCGATCGTTTCAATTGCAGAAAGGCATTTCAAACACGATTCCACTTTAAAACCATTGCGTGACAGAGCCAATACCAACCCATAACTTGTAAAACGTCTGAAATCATGGGGTTGTTCATGCTCTTTATATACAAATGGCACTGAGACAACAAAGCACCCCCCTACTTTCAATACGCGATTACACTCAGCTAGAAGTAAATCCATGTTCTCGACATGTTCAAGTACCTGGGTACACAAAATACCATCAAACATACAATCTTCATAAGGAATATTAATACCGTCAAAGAACTTGTCTGGCTTCTTTAATTCAACGGGCCTCCCACTGACTTCTACGTCAATTCCTGTGTAATGGGCGTGATCAAAGCCTGATACAAATGGTTTAAGTCCACATCCCACGTCTAACCAATGCGAATTGTCTTTCACGCACGCCGAAAGAATATTTCGCGTTTCGGCATCCATTTTTTTATTAAGAAGCCAGACAGGAGACAATGCATTTCTTATGACTCCTCTAATTCTTTGCATGATATTCACTTCATCAATCCTCTGTAGTTGCATGCCATTGCACCAGCCGTAAATCTTTGTTCAAAAGCTTGACGCCCATTCCGACCCAGCTTTGACGCCAAAGCATGATCACCAAGAATATTTTTAATTGCTTCTGCAAATGATGTTGGGTCATCTTTTGAACAAACATAGCCCGCATGGCTATCTGCGAGCACCTCTGGCATTCCACCAACATCGGTGGTAACTACGGGAATGCCAAACGCCATAGCCTCGATGATTGTCAGGCCAAATGATTCGTAGGCCTGGGAAGGCACAACCAGCACACTGGCGTTGGCAACCAACAAAGCCGTATTAGGCGTAAAGTCGTTAAGCGATACGTTGTTTCCAAGTCCTAGACGCTTGATTTCGCCTGCAACCCGCTCCTTTTCATGAGGCTTACCATACCCGTATATCTGAAGACGAGCACCAGGAAAATCCTTTATAACAATTTTAAAAGCCTGCAAAAGGTATGCGTGGCCTTTTCTGGGTTCATACGTTGCAAGCATCAAGCAGTAGCGTCCGGTGGCGTATTGTTTTCTAACATCGTCCTTAACGTCTTTTAAAATCAATCTCGGGTCTTCGATACCATTGTAAATGTAAAGCAACTTGGCACAGCGCAGGAATGCCTTCCGGTTACTTAGCGTACTGAGACAGTCCTTGGATACACTTACGATTTGTGCGGCAGACCGAATAACAGCCAGATCAATAAGATATTCCGGAAAACTGAAATACCAAGAAGGTTTTGTGGTTGAATTGTGAAAATTAAACGTTGCAAGTGGGCGTTTACCAGAAAGTCGCCATGCAATCGCTGCAGATCTACAAAGAAGACTTGCCGGATAGCCTCCATTTACCACCATCAACCGATCAAAGTCGCTGCGACGAAAAAACAAAGTTAGCGTAAGCAGATACCACGGAAAAAGTATCGGATATTGCAATACAC
>JBAQWL010000185.1:0-5979 GCA_049298895.1 Gallionella sp. | reverse complement strand
GTGGATGCGCTACGCTTATCCACCCTACAAAATTTTTACACTTCAAATTCAAGGTTATCAAAATGTTGCCCACAGTAGTATTAGTCGGTCGTCCGAATGTCGGCAAGTCCACCCTATTCAATCGTCTCACGCGCAGCCGCGACGCGCTGGTCGCCGATCAGCCTGGGCTCACCCGCGACCGTCATTACGGAAAAGGCAGAGTAGGCGACAGGCTGTATCTGGTGGTGGATACCGGCGGGCTGGAGCCGGTCGCCAAGGAAGGCATCATGTTCGAGATGGCCAAGCAGAGCCGCCAGGCCGTGGACGAGGCCGACGTGGTGATGTTCCTGGTCGACGGACGCGCCGGTTGCACGCCGCAGGACGCCATCATCGCCGTGGAATTGCGCAAGACCGGCAAGCCTATATTGTTACTGGTCAACAAGGCGGAAGGCATGGCGCGCGCCAAAGTCACCGCCGACTTTTTCGAGCTGGGTCTGGGCGAACCGCTGCCGATCTCCTCGGCGCACGGTGACAATGTCACGGAAGTGGTCGAGATCGCGCTGGAGAATTTTCCGCTTGAGGTTGAAGAGGATGTTAACCATGAACATCCACCCAAAATCGCCATCGTCGGCCGCCCGAATGTTGGCAAGTCCACGCTGGTGAATGCCATCCTTGGCGAGCAGCGCGTGATCGCGTTCGACCAGCCGGGCACCACGCGCGACAGCATCTACATCGACTTCGAGCGTGACGGCAAGCAATACATCATCATCGACACCGCCGGTGTGCGCCGGCGTGGCAAGGTCGAGGAGGCGGTGGAAAAATTCTCCGTGATCAAAACCATGCAGGCCATCGAAGACGCCAACGTGGTGGTGCTGGTAGTAGATGCACGCGACCAGATCACCGAGCAGGATGCGCACGTCGCTGACTACGTTCTGCAAGCCGGTCGGGCGTTGGTTCTCGCGGTCAACAAATGGGACGGACTGGACGAACATCATCGCGATCAGGTCAAGAATGACATCGAACGCAAGCTGCATTTCCTGAGCTTCGCCAAACGGCATTACATTTCCGCGCTGAACGGCAACGGCGTAACGAATGTATTGAAGTCGGTGAATGAAGCCTATGCCGCAGCGATGGCTAAACTGTCCACGCCGAAACTTACCCGCGCGCTGATTGCCGCACTGGAAAAACAAGCGCCGCCAAAAGGGGGACGCTTCACCCCCAAAATGCGTTACGCCCATCAGGGCGGCAGTAACCCGCCACTGATCGTGATACATGGTAGCGGCCTGGACAACGTGCCTGCTGGCTATGCGCGTTATCTGGAGCGTACCTTCTGCGAAATTTTCAAGCTGCAGGGCACTCCGCTCAGAATACAATTCAACTCCAGCAAAAACCCGTTTGAGGGCACCAAACCCAAGCCGCTCACCGAGGCCGAACAACGCCGCGCGCATCGCGCACGGATACGCGGACGCAAACTGTACGGGTAAATTCGGTGCACGATAAGCTGAACAGGGTAAGCTTGTGTAGATTTTCCTGCCGGAGTAGTAGCGCAGCGCAGATGCCAGCTGGTTATCAGGCGTCTGAATCAGACTGGTGATTTCTGTTACGTTGCACTCATACCAATTCTCGTTCAAAGCGACATTATTGTAGGGTGCGTTCCACGCACCATGGTGCGCATGGCGCACCCTACGATATTTCACTTTTGATTGAGAAATGGAATCAGTACGCAAAGGGTTATTGACGTTCACACGGGCGCCGCCGGCAGCGGGCTTTACGTCGGCGGTGAAATTCGTGGCCGGATCATGCCTATAAAAAAAGGTGGCGCATGCCAGGAATAATGCTCCTGCCATTCACCACCAGTCAATCCATTCACTAAATGAGGCAGCAGGGGGCTTGTTAAGTTAAGTTTTACCGCCCGGACTGTCTGTTATCCCTACTCATGCTCCCGCTTCAATTCCCTCTGTCCTGCAACCGCCGCGGGGTTTCAGCCCAGCAGCAGGCATCCACCCCATTCCCGCTCAGCTTCACACTCACATCACCACATTCACCCGCACGATAACTGTGTTGGAAGTCGCGCCGAGAGTATCCCTAACAAAGTAGGTAAATGAGTCTGCGCCCCCGAAGTTTAATGACGGTGTGTAACTGATTATGCCGGTCACGGCATCTACCGTTACTGTCCCACCCTGGGTGGGTGAGGTAACAATCGTGACCGTGTTCGGCGCAATCGTGTTGGTGATATCAATTGCATAGTCAGGATCAGTATCATTGACCAGCACGTTGATCAACACTGGTGTGTATGACACTGTGACAGCAGTCCCGGTGACGGACACAGCTGCCGGACTGGCCAGGGTGAGCACGTTACCGTTAATCGCCAGGATGGTAGTCGTCAGATCCGTCGCACCAGTAATTGTCGCCACACCGGCACCGCTTACCGTGATGGGGTCACTCACTTTCATCCAGGCCGTTGAAGCCACTGTCAAGGTGTTCGCACCCGTCGTGATGTCGATGTTACCGGTAGTCGCAATATTCCTGCGTATAGGCGCATCCACCGTATCAGTAGTTGCTACGGGTGGACGGTTGGCGATCACATTGACTGTAGCAGTTGCCGGGTTGCTCAACAATATCCCATCGCTGGCAACATAGGTGAAGGTGGCAACACCGGTAAAGCCAAGTGGCGGGGTATAACTAAACGAACCATTCGCCCCATTACCCGGCATTGCTGGGAACGACAGTGTGCCTTGCGATGGCGTGGTGTAGTTCACCGCCGTCAATACAGTACCCGAATCCGGGTCGGTATCATTCGCCAACACACCTGGTGCAGCCACGCTGAGTAAAGTGTCCTGCGATATGGTGTAGCTGTCATTGTTTGCCACGGGGTTATCGGCGACATCCGTCACTGTTATGGGGAATGACCGGGTAGCAAACCAGCCGGTGGTAGCCTCGGCGCGTACGGTCACCAGATGATTGCCTACCTGGCTACTGTCCGGCGTCCAGGTAATAGCCCCAGCGGGGGTGGTACTCATACCGGCGGGGAACTGATCCAGCGTATAGGCGATCGGATTACCCAAAGTAACCGTGGCGGCTGCTTGAGCGCTAAACAGCGCATTCTGCGCTACGGTCTGCATTGCGGTTGTCGGCAACGAGAAGACCGGCGGTGCGCCGACTTTTAAGACCTGCAGAACGCCCATCATGCCGCCATCCGGCGTTGCGTTGTTATTGAGCGCAAGTCTGCGGTCATAGACCGTATACAGGGTATTCGCCCCATTTACCAACTTCCCCGTAAAGATTGCATCCACGGTCTTCGCCGCAGGCAGGAAGACGGTGTATTGCTGACGGGGATTTCCCGCCCACGGATAGGCATTGCCGTCTTCGGCGATTAAACTGAGATAGGCGCCGTTGATCATCGGCACACGGGTCTGCAAGCCGGCGTTGAGGAAGCGCAGCAGGACCTTTTCACCTGCCTGGGACTGGAAGAGTGGAGTATTGTTGCGCACCCTACCATTAATCAGGAAATATTTGGGAGCGTAATTGAGCGTGCTGGTCGGCCCACCCAGCAGTGCATTACCGTAGGTACCATTTGCCACCGCCGCATGCAGTGCCGGATCAATCTCGCTGAACAGCAGTGTGACTGATTTATCATAAGCCACGCCGTAGACCTGATTGGTTGGTGGAATTTGCCAATCCTCCGCTGGGCCGCTTGGCGTGGCGCTGGTCAAGGCACCATAAAGACCCATCTGCACCTGCACTTGCGGGTGCGTACCGCTTTGATAGAGGTAGGTGCCTTGCCTGATCGCAGGCCAGGTGTAAGTGGCGAAGCCATCGACATTACCGACGCGAGCCGGCGCTTCATGGGTAAACGAACGCACCCGCTGGGTAGCAGAGGTTCTTGAGCCTGACGAGCCATCGTCCCACACCGGCGTCATCGCGATGATTTGGCCGTTAATGATCAGGGAAGTGGGTACAGGCAGTTTATTGCGCAGATGCACGATCAAACCCTGGGGATCGCCGGCCGGGACGAACAGTGCCGGTCCCGGTACCGCGGCGGGCACTTCGTCGCATGCCCATACGCCGTTATCTTCATGCTTGTCTACACACCGGGCGTAGCCCCACATGCGAATAGACTCCCCGGCTATGGTCTTGTTAAACGCCTGTGCTTGCAGCCAATATTCTGCCGCGAGTGTCGGGGCGCTGACCGAAAGCAGCGCCGCGAGTAACAGTCCCTTGGGCAGCGCCTTGCCGAATAACATCATAGTTGTTGTTTTGCCGTTCATAATAATATCCCCTTCGATTACGGAATCGGAACGCCGTGCGGCTCAATGATGACCATGGTCATCATGCCGCCCGGGAAAATGTCATCGTTTACGATCTCCCGCTCAGTGTGAGAATGCCACATGTGGAAGTAGCCGCCGAACTTGTTTAACTGAATCTGACCGGGTCGCGGTGCCTCACTGCTGCCCAAAAACGGGCTGCCGCTGTAGAACTCTCCTTCAGTACGATCCAGGACATTGGGCAGGGCCAGCGCAACACCGGGGCTAATTTCCGGGAAAGGCTTGCCATGATCGACTGCGTTTTCAAAAGGCTCAAGCGGATCACCGGGGGCATGCCCGTAAATGTCCCAGCCCAGTCCCTTACCGGTCCATTCGAAAATAGCATCGTAGGTCTCACCAGGGATGGTCTGTAGAGTGAAATTCGAGGTGGCCAAATCCGGCCCCGAGGTCGGCGTGCTCGCCAACATCCGGCCGTCGCGGGCAAGCAAGAGGGTGTTATTGCCATGGGTGTGGAAGGGGTGCACATCGCGCCCGGCGTGAACCACCCGCATCAGCAGTTTTTCGCCGGGATGCATGCGCGGCACCGCGTTGTAGGGTTGGCTGGGCATCCACGGCACTTTGGCATCAAGCATGGTATCAGGCCCGTTGCGACCATTAATAAACCACAGGGTTGGGAGATGGGTGCTGAGGTCAACGTTAGGGAGAACCCCCGCCAGCACCTGACTTTCCACCTTGGCATGGAAGACCGGATCCATTTCCGAGAGCAGGAACAAATACTCATGAGTAAAAGCCGTTTTGGCATGAGCATAAGCTTGCTTCACACCCGTAGCCACTTTTGGACGCACGATGAGCGTGCCTACCAGTCCCATTTCTAACTGCATCGCCTGCTGGGTGGCACTGTGATACATATAGGTACCCGGCTCGGTGGCCGTGAAGGTGTAAGTGACGACGCTAGTACCCGGGTTAACTTCCCTGGTGATCAAGCCCGGTACAGTGCCAGTGTTGGTGCTCGCAATGACATTGGATTGGCCCGGGAAGATCATGGAAGTCCTGACCCCAGTCGGCAGTTCGTTGGTAAGGTTAACCACCACCTTGTCACCCTGCTTGACAATCAAGGTCGGTCCCGGATACTGCATTGCTCCCGTACCGTTGGAATAGCCCCAAACATACACACTGTTACCGTCACCCGTGCTGATATATCCGGGTTTCGCCCTCAGGTTGAAAGTTTGGGTGGTGGTTGTGCCGCCGGTGATGCCGTCGATCGCGGCCTGCGCCGGCAGCCCGAGCACCAATGCCATCAGGATACCGGCTGCTTGTGCCAACTTGTGGAGAGTCTGGTTCATTTTTTTACTCCTCAGTGTAACTGTAATGGGCCGGTTACTGAATCACGATCTCGGTCATCATGCCGCCGTAATCTTCGTCATTGTTGCTCAGGTAGTTGAGATTGGTGGTGTAGAGGAAATATGTCCCTGCTTGCACCCCTGCCGCATCAATGATGACCTCGACCGCCTCACCGCCGCCTACTGTCACCGAGCTGGTCTGGTAATACAAGTTCTTACCAGGGGCGACCCCGTCTGGACTCGGACCGCGAGCGATCGCCGCTCCACCTCCAACAACTCTCATCGGCAATCCCAAAGCAGTAACAGTGTAGTAGTTGGTGACATTAAGATCGGATAGCCGCAACAACAGGGTGCTCCCTTCGGTGGCGCGGTTGAGCGTCACCAAAGAGCTGACC
>JBAQWL010000184.1:0-20939 GCA_049298895.1 Gallionella sp. | reverse complement strand
GTCGTGCGGCGGCCAGAATATCAAGCTCCGCGACATTTTTCAGAATAACCTGTAGCGCATCTTTAGCTTTGCTGTTTTCGGTCTTGAATCTCTCGATAAGTTCGGCTTTTAGTTGCATCTCTTTTCTAAGATCGGTCAATCCCGCTCTCAGGGACCTGCTCGTAGTACGCTGTGCAATGCGAGTGATACCTTGCAACGCCTTGTCTCCTGCATTGGCACTCGTCGAAGAAGGTAGTCCCTGACTAAGATCAATGCGTGCTCGTTGCACTTCTGAGTCCCATCGATTATCGATTTCCCTAAGCTCACTGATCAATTCAAATACTTCATTTTGCTCACGCAGATCAACGGCTTGAGTTTTCTGGTAAAAAAACGCGAGCGCAACAATTGATGCCAGTGCTGCTGTCACCAAAAGGATGTTCTTCAGAACTTCCAACCTATTCATATTTATAAAGCCTATATAGCTCCATGCTGTTCTTTGTCGAAGACAGACTTGCGAGTGCGGTGCAATAAACCACAAATCATTCTAACCATCACCTCCATAAAGTAAATGGCACATCGCCGAATAGCAATAACTGCAATGGTCGATACAGAAATTTGCATTTGGGCGGAATATTCGCCTTTATGTGTTTCCTATAGTAATAGCCTTAAGCTCACTGCGTAATCTCACATAATCAGGGCACACAGCTTCTACTGTTTCCCAGAACCTTGCCGAATGGTTCATTTCGCGCAGGTGCGCAAGTTCATGCACCACCACATAATCAATCAAGCGCAATGGTAGCTTGATAAGATGCCAATTCAGGCTCACCACTCCTTGTGCCGTGCAACATCCCCACTGTGCTTTCGCCGATGAAAGCTTCACCGCGTGAGGTGCTACATTCAGCAATGGAGCGTAATGCGCCACGCGCACCGCAAAGATCTGCTCAGTTTCATGCCGATACCAGCGCGTCACCTCATTTTCGATACATAAGGGCTCGCTGCCATTAATGACAAACACGCACAACGCTTTGCCCTGCCGATGCACCGGAGCCGCGAATAAACTATGTATCACGCGCAAGCTAAGCAACTCACCCAGATAGGGGATTGTTTCGCCATCTACCCAGCGCGTTTCCGGTGGAACATTCACCTGCCAGCAATCCAGCTTTTCTACCACCCAACGGGCTTTGTCCTGCAACACGCTATGCAGCCACTTCTCTGAAGAGCGCAACGGTACGCTAACGGTCAGGCCGCGATCATCGATGCTCAGCCCGATGCTACGGCGCTTATCGCTACGTTTGAGCGTGTAGGTTATGTGTTTTCCTGCTAGCAGCGCGGCACGCTGCTCGACACTGGGTGGTGAAACGAGATTTCGCAAACGTTTCAACATCAATGAGGGAGCTGCTGAATTTCACTCTCAATCCACGCTTCGACGCGGGCATTTATCTCTTCAGCCTTGAGGCCTTTGGTCTCAATAGGCGTGCCGATGCTCAAGGTGATCAAACCGGGATGCTTACTGAATGCATTACGTCCCCACAGCCTCCCGGCGTTATGTGCGACCGGAACCACCGGCACACCGCAGCTTTCAGCCAGCAGCGCGCCGCCGATCTTGTATTTGCCGCGCTTGCCGAATGGGATGCGCGTCCCTTCCGGAAAGATCACCACGCAAAAACCTTGTGCCATCCTCTGCTTGCCCTGCTTCAATAGCTGCCTCATCGCACCTTTACCATCGCTGCGTTTGATGGCGATCGGGCTGGTAAGTGCAAGTGCCCAACCAAAAAAAGGTATCCACAATAGCTCGCGTTTCAACACCCACACTTGCGGTGGAAAAACTTTTTGCAGTGCCAGCGTCTCCCACGCCGACTGATGTTTACACAGCACGACACACGGCTTTTTAGGCAGATTTTCGGTGCCACGTACTTCATAGCGTATGCCGCATACCAAACGCAACAGCGGCAGCATCATCTTCGCCCACAGCGAAATGATGTGGTAGCGGGTCAGCGGACTGAATGGAAAAGTCAGCAGGGCCAGCATCGCAAAAATCGGAGTGATGACAATTTGCAACAGCAAAAAAAGCAACGAGCGAATTACCAGCATATCGACCTTAAGGCTTAAACCAGTTTGGCGACCACCGTCGCAAGATCGGCAAACACTTGAGTATCTTCAGGCAACCCTCCCGCAGCTTGGGTTTTCATACCCTTTCCGGTAAGCACCAAGTAAGGCTTAGCACCCAGAGTAGCGACTGACTGCAAATCTCGCAGCGAATCGCCGACTGTCGGTACACCGTTAAGGTCACTGAGGTTATAACGCACCGCAATCTCCTCCAGCATTCCACTTTTGGGTTTGCGGCAATGGCAATTTTCCTCTGCCGCATGCGGGCAAAAGAACACAGCGTCAATGCGCGCACCGACCAGCGCACAAGCCTTGTGCATCTTGTTATGTATCGCATTCAGCGTCGCCATGTCGAACAGCCCGCGTCCCACGCCGGACTGATTGGTCGATACCACCACATGATAGCCGGCTTGATTTAGCTGCGCGATCGCTTCTAGGCTGCCGGGGATGGGCTTCCATTCATCTGGGCTCTTGATAAACTGATCGGAATCGTAATTGATCACGCCGTCGCGGTCGAGAATGATGAGTTTCATAGCTAATTTATCCCGAAGTCCTCAGGTTGCCAGTTTGGAAATATCCGCGACGCGGTTCATCGCTTGGTGCAACTGTGACAGCAAGGCAAGCCGATTGGCACGCAACGCCTTATCCTCGGCATTCACCATCACATTATCGAAAAATGCATCCACCGGCGTGCGCAACTCGGCCAGTACCTGCAACGAACCCGTGTAGTCACCCGCCTTGAACGCTGCATCCGCCTTGGGCGCGATCTGGCCCAACGCCTGATGCAACGCATGCTCGGCATGCTCTTTCAACAGCTTGCTGTTTACCGCACCCGCTGTTGTTATCCCCTCCTTCTTGAGAATATTACCCACCCGTTTGTTGGCAGCGGCCAGTGCGGCAGATTCAGGCAGCGCAGCGAAAGCGCGGACTGCGGCAAGTTGTTGCGGCACCAAGTATATCTGGGCCGGATTCATGCTCAACACTGCCTCCACTTCAATGGTCGAGTACCCTTGCTCTCGCAGCAAACCACCGAGACGCTCGAACATAAACATCTCAACATCGGTGTGCGCCTGACGCGGCAGTAGTCCTTTAGGAAAAGCGGCGAAAGCGATGTTGATCAGATCGAACTGGCGAAACGGCAAATCCTTTTCAATCAACACTCGGATAATACCCAATGCGTGCCTACGTAGCGCGAACGGGTCTTTGTCACCAGTCGGTATCTGCCCGATGCCGAACATGCCGACCAGTGTTTCCAGCTTGTCCGCCAGCGCCACGCATATACCAACCATGTTGCGCGGCAACTCGTCGCCCGCAAAGCGCGGTTTATAGTGATCTTCTATCGCAAATGCGATGTCGTCGCTCAACCCATCGTGTTGCGCGTAATAGCGCCCCATGATGCCCTGCAACTCGGGGAACTCTCCGACCATGTCGGTGAGCAGATCGGCCTTGGCCAGCAAGGCGGCTTGGTCAGCCTGCAGAGCAAGCGCATTACCGCCCAATTGCTGGCCAATGGCGCGTGCAATGGCTTGCACCCGTTCCACACGATCACCTTGGCTGCCGAGCTTATTGTGATAGACCACTTTGGACAAACCAAGCACGCGGGAGTCCAGCGGCTGCTTGCGATCTTTATCGAAGAAAAATTTCGCGTCGGCCAGCCGCGGGCGCACCACGCGCTCGTTGCCGCCTATCACCAGACTCGCATCTGCCGGACGGATGTTGGAAACGATCAGAAATTTATTGGTGAGCTTGCCCTTGCTGTCCAACAGCGGGAAATATTTCTGGTTCGCCTTCATGGTCAGGATCAGGCACTCCTGCGGCACTTCCAAAAATTCCTTTTCAAAAGTCCCGACCAACACATTGGGACGTTCGACCAGTGCAGTCACTTCGTTCAATAAATCATCATCTCCTACCGGCGTGAGTTTTTCCCTGGCGGCGGCAGCGGTGATCTGTTTTACGATCTCGTCGCGGCGCTTTTCAAAACTTGGGATTACCGCGCCTTCGTTTTCCATCTGTGCTTCATAACTGTTGGCATCCTTTATGATTACTGGATCAATTTTGGCTTCGAAGCGGTGTCCGTGAGTTTGATTGTCTGCTTCAAGGCCTAGCACACGAACATATTTCAAAACTTCGGTGCCATGCATCACCACCAACCCACGTACGGGGCGCACGAAATTCACACTGCTCCAATTATCAGCAAGTTGATAAGTCATCACCTTGGCAATGGGCAAATCGCCCAATGTATCCCCGAGTGCGAACGTCAAACAAGACGTTAAATCCATGCCTTTTTCATTCCTGTTCAGAACCAGCATGTCAGCTTTTCCGTCGCTCTCCCGTTTGAGACTCGGCACCATTGATGCATCCGCACCTATGCTGGCAAGTTTCTTCAGTAGCGCAGGTGTGGGTTGGCCGTTTGCATCCAGCCCAACAGCGACCGGCATCAGTTTTTTCGAAACTTGCCTGTCCGCCGCTTGAGCTGCCACGTTGGTGACATGAACCGCAAGGCGGCGCGGTGTGGCGTAGGCGGTAACCACAACATCGTTCGCAGCCAAGCCTTGCGACTTAAGGTTCGCCACCAGCACCTCGGCAAAACTGTCACCCAGTATTTTCAGCGACTTGGGCGGCAGTTCTTCCACGAACAATTCAACCAATAAATTTTTACCGGTCATATTTAAGCCCCGTCATTCCCGCGCAGGCGGGAATCCAGCAGAAGAACCATTCCGCGAAGCGGACAATGTTTTGTTTCTGTCCCGCTGCGCGGGAACTTTGTTCAATCAACTGGATTCCCGCCTGCGCGGGAATGACGGGGTATGTTGTTTTCATGCTGATGCTGCCTTCTTTGCGGTTTGAGCCAGAACTTCATCCGCCCACTCTTTCGGCGCCATCGGGAAGCCCAAGCGCTCGCGGCTCTCGTAGTAGCTCTGCGCGACACTGCGCGCCAGATTGCGGATACGTCCGATGTAGGCAGCGCGCTCGGTCACCGAGATAGCGCCGCGCGCATCCAGCAGGTTGAAGGTGTGTGCCGCTTTCAGCACCTGCTCGTAGGCGGGCAGCGCGAGTTGTTGTTCCATCAGATGCTTGGCCTGCTTCTCATGGCTGCCGAACGCGCCGAGCAGAAACTCCACATCGCTGTGTTCGAAGTTGTAAGCGGATTGCTCGACCTCGTTCTGGTGGTACACGTCGCGGTAGCTGACGCCCTCGGTCCAAGTCAGGTCGAACACGTTCTCAACGCCTTGCAGATACATCGCCAGGCGCTCCAGCCCGTAGGTGATCTCGCCGGTGATCGGCTTGCAGTCTATTCCACCGACCTGCTGGAAATAGGTGAACTGCGTCACTTCCATGCCGTTCAGCCACACTTCCCAGCCCAGCCCCCACGCGCCCAGCGTCGGGTTTTCCCAATCGTCCTCGACGAACCGGACATCGTTTTTCTTGAGATCGAAACCCAACGCTACCAATGAACCAAGGTACAAATCGATAATGTTGGCAGGCGATGGCTTCAGCACCACCTGAAACTGGTAGTAATGCTGCAGGCGATTCGGATTCTCGCCGTAGCGGCCGTCCTTGGGGCGGCGCGAAGGCTGCACATAGGCGGCTTTCCAGGGCTCTGGGCCGAGCGAGCGCAGGAAGGTGGCGGTGTGCGACGTGCCCGCACCGACTTCCATGTCGTAGGGTTGCAGCAGCGCACAGCCCTGCTCGTCCCAGTAATTCTGTAATGTCAGGATGATTTGCTGAAAGGTAAGCATCTGGTGATCGAGCAATTGCAAAGGTGCGCATTTTACTGGTATTCCGCTGTTGCCGTCAGCACAACATACCGGTCATGCCGGAATGACGGCACTTCCTTGTTTGTGGCATTCGTTGCCCGTCTCTTGTATATTCTGGCACCAGTCAATCACGTAGCCGGCTGGTCACCTGGCTTCATGCCTATCCCTGCAGACCATCAATGCCCATTTTTAAGAGATGAATATGCAGTTATGTACCGCGATGGCGTTTGTTCTTACTTTTGGAATCAGCAGTGTTGCCCTTGCTGAAACTGAAAGTTTTGCGCCTGCGGAAACTCAGATTGTTGTCCCTGCGGAAGCAGAGAATGCCGAACCAATGGAAGTTGAGAGTACTGCCCAAGCTGGAACTCTGAATGCTACCCCAGTGGAAGCAGAGATCATCATCAAGTTCAGCCACGTTGCTGCACCGAATACGGCCAAGGGGCAGGCAGTAGAAAGATTCAAGCAACTGGCAGAGCAAAGTAGCGATGGTCGAATCAGAGTCGATATTTTTCCAAATGGCCAGCTTTACAGTGACCTGGATGAATTTGAAGCGCTACAGAGCGGCGCAGTACAAATGTTGGCGCCTTCTTTTTCAAAATTTGCGCTGATCGGTGTACGTGAATTCGAACTATTCGACCTGCCATATATTTTTCCCAGCCTTGAGATACTGCATCGCCTCGTCGATGGTAACGTGGGCAAGAGTTTGTTCACGAAACTGTCCGACAAAGGCCTTACCGGATTAGCCTATTGGGACAATGGCTTTAAGCAAACAAGTTCGAACCGGGCCATGCATAAGGTGACCGACCTTAAAGGCTTGAGAATGGGAATCCAATCCTCCAAGGTGCTGGAAGCACAAATGAAGGCTTTCGGTATGGCCCCACAAGTGACATCTCCCAGTAAGGTTTATAGCGCCTTGCAACAGAGGGCTATAGACGGCACAGAAAATCCGGTTTCGGATTTCTATGCACAGAAATTGTATGAAGTGCAAACCCACCTGACGATCTCCAATCACGGTTACCTGGGCTATGCTGTCATCGCCAACAAAACTTTCTGGGCAGGCCTGCCAGCAGACATACGCGACACATTGATGCAGGCAATGAATGAAGCGACCCTCTTCGAGCGCGACTTCGCACAGAAAGAAAATGATGAGGCGCTGACTAATGTGATGGCGGGAAACACCACCGAGGTATATGTCTTATCACCCAGAGAACGTACCACATGGCAGCGCGCCTCGCTTCCGGTATATCAGGAATTCGAAAAAACCATCGGTAGCAACTTGATTAAGGGCGTCGCCCGCATTGCCAATCAGATTAAAAAGGAACAGGACGCAACCAAGACGAAAGGAAAATCTGCTCCCAAAAAAACAAGGTAGACCTAACAACGCTCATATTATGGGTAGCCAGCCCTTGGGTTGTTCCTCTCAAGAGCAGGGTTAGATTTTAGAGGCTGAAATAGCCTAGCTCAATGGTTAAGTTAAGCTAGTCTACTTCAGCCTCTAATATTTTACGCACGTGGCCGCTTCCGCTTCCTGACTATTGTGTTGCTAGTTTATGAGTGAAAATAAAAGCTATAAGAATTAGCTCATTTAAGACTTGATTGGATCAGCGCTAATTTATCGGCACGCGTCAAGCCCTTGATTGACATCTCGCGCTTGAGTGCTGTCGACCTATCGGCGCAATGCTCCACTAAAACCAGCGCGACCGGCCCACGTGCGCGCGTGTATTTTGCCGCCGTCCCTTCGTTATGTGCCGCGAAGCGCTTTTCCAGATCGTTGGTGATGCCGCAGTACAGGGTGTCATCCGCGCAGCGCAGGATGTAGCAAACCCAGGTTCGCTCACGTTTTATATTCACCGGGAAGGCCGGGCAAACGCTTTATGTCGTCTTGTCGTGCTCCATGCCCCCGTCAACATCAACACGATCAGCAGTATTACTGCTGCATTACCCCAGCGCACATAGGGTGTGGTTCCTGCATACCCTTGCGCTTGGCCTTGTAGTATGGCTTGCTGATGTTGTGGCAATTGCTGTAACACTTTGCCGTTTGCTCCGATGATGGAAGTCACACCAGTGTTGGTGGCTCGCAACATCATACGGCCTGTTTCCAGCGCACGCATTTGGGCAATCTGGTTATGCTGTGCCGCAGCATGGGAATGTCCATACCAGGCATCATTGGTCAGATTCAACAGCACGCTGGCTTGCGGCAAATGGCGGATGACTTCCTCGCCAAATACATCTTCATAACAGATATCCGGCGCCACCATTTGTCCTGCCACATGTAGCAGCGGCTGTGCTTCACTTCCACGTGCCAAGTCACCCATCGGAATGTCCAGCATGCCATTGATAAGCCAGCCCAGCCATGGCCGCAGCGGAATAAATTCGCCGAACGGAACCAGATGATGTTTGCGATAATGTTGCTCATCCGCCGAACCGAGCGAGAACACACTATTGTAATAACCACCTTGGTCTCGTTCGAATGATCCGAACAACACATCACCCCCATTCTGTCTGGCGTGATTGCGTAGTTGCATGATCAGATTTTGCGGCACTTCATGGCGCAACAATGGCAGCGCGGTTTCCGGCAGCACGGTGAGGCGCGCATTGCTTTGCAGCGCCAGACGCCGATAGGTTTCCAGCGTGCCGACCAATGCATCTTCGTTAAATTTGAGGTGTTGGGCGATATTGCCTTGTATCAGTGCTACGCTGAATGGTGCTCCATTCGGTTTTGTCCATTCAACCTCACGTAATATCGCACCGCCTGACCACAGTACAACAAGGACAGTCAATGTCACCCTGCCCGATCTGCTCCAACGTACCACCTGCAACCACGCCAACAGGCCTGCACATACTGCCGCCACAAGCGATACGCCATACACTCCAAACAACGGAGCGTAGCCAGCCAGGGGACTGTCGCTGTGAGCATAGCCCAACGTTAACCACGGAAAACCAGTAAAAATCGTGCCGCGCAACCATTCGATCAATACCCATACTGCGGGCATCACCAGCACAAGCCGCATCCAGTCTGGTGCCGGGATGCGCGCCTGCACATAAGCAGCCAACGCGGAAAACAGGGCAAGGAATGCGGCGAACAGCAACGTGGCAGGTGCCGCCAACAGCATCGGCATGTCGCCGTAATCGTGCAGCGCGACATAGATCCAGCCTATGCCCACGCTGAATAGGCCCAGCCCAAATGTAAAACCCAGCCACGCGGCACTGCGTGGCGCATCGGCGCGATGCATCAGCGCAAACAACACGGCTAAAGCCAGTACCGGAACGGGGAAGACCACGAACGGCGCGAAGCCGGACACACAGGCCGCCCCGGCTAGCAGTACCAATCCGTGTTGTTTATTTAATATGCTCATGCAGCTATCCCACTATCTCATTTATTCTCATTTATTTCATAACTATATTGCAAAGCTTGGGCAGCATAACCGATTCGGCACGCGTACTGCCAGTCACCCAAACAGTTCTGGCGAGCAAGGTGCGACAATATGCCGCAGAGGAAATCAGAAAAAATTTTCTATAATCGCTCTGCAATCTTGCCCGGGAGAAAAATTCAAATGAAAACCAAACTGCTGTTCGTTGCACTGCTTTTTTCCGCCAATGCCTATGCTTCATGCGGCTCTACTTTCTGCTCAGTGAATACTCATTGGGACACACAGGGATTGGTGAATGATGAGGGTTTGCGCATAGATTTACGCTACTCCTACGCCAAAGCCGACACCCCGCGCGCCGGCTCTTCAAAAGTAGCTAATGACCCGGCCTTGGCTGCGGCTGATGAAGAAGTTGAGAACCTGCGCACCATCAATCAAACCCTGAACATGGATCTCGATTACGCGATCAACCGGCAGATAAGCGTTGCGCTTGGATTGCCGCTGGTGAGGCGCGACCACTCGCATACGATCGCCGACGGTCTCGGCGGCGGCACTATTGAACAGGGAAAGTTTAGTGAACTCGGCGACATTCGCGTGCTGGGCAATTACAAATTCGATTCCGCCAATCACGATGCCGGCAACCGCCATTCCGGCAGCGGAGTACGCTTCGGTTTGAAGCTTCCCACCGGCAAAACCGATTGGGATTTCCAGCCAGGCGCAGCCGGGGAAAGAAGTCTGCAACCGGGCAGTGGCAGCACCGATGCGATCCTGGGAGTCCATTACTATCAGGACTTGGCGGATTCTCCATGGGGCTGGTTCGTCAGCGGTCAGGTACAGTCGGCTTTGAGCACCAAGGATGACTATCGTCCAGGTAATGATGTTGCGCTGGATTTTGGTAGCCATTACGCGATTTCCCCCGCACTCATCGGCTTGCTGCAACTGAATGCGCAGTTCAAGGGACGCGACGGCGGTCTGAATGCCAATCCGCACTCCGGCGGACGCAGCTTTAATTTCAGTCCCGGACTCAGCTTCTCGGTGGCTCCCAGGACTAGATTGTATGGCTTCGTGCAACTGCCGTTGTACCAATACGCCAATCCCGATCCAGACCCCGCCGTTATCGCCGGTCAATTGACTGCACCGTGGTCGTTCTCCGTGGGGGTTAGCCACAGCTACTAAAGGGAAACTCCAATTCGGCATCCATACAGATTTCCCCCACTCAAATTCGAATGAATGAGAAAACCAAAAACTGTGGGTAGCAGTAAACATCCATAACTTGGGAAGGCGGAAAATTGCCGAGACTCGTGTCTGCTCCCCGGATTACAATTGTGCCATGAACAGAACGGCTCTTTCTTTTCTTCCCGGGCACAGCCAGTTGCGCCGCTATGTCGCCCTGCGGAGCATGGCTATCGCCGCTCAACTCATCATCCTTGCAGTTGCCTTGGAAGTTTTGGAACTAGAACTGAGCTGGCGGCTGATGTTGCTGATCATCGCTGCGCTCACTTTCATTAATCTGCTCACTTGGCTGCGCTTGCGCAGCAGTATCCCCATCTCCAATCAGGAATTATTTGCGCAAATATGCGTGGATGTATTGGCCTTGAGCGCTTTACTATATTGCGGCGGCGGCTCGACGAACCCATTCATTTCGCTATTTTTGCTGCCGCTGGTGATTACCGCCGCCTCGCTGCCACCGCGTTATACCTGGAGCATGGCGATGCTCACCGCCGCCTGTTATAGCCTGCTGATGGTCTATTACATTCCGTTACCGCATAATCATCAACAGGATAGCGATGGTGCCTTCACCATGCATGTGATGGGCATGTGGATAGGCTTTGTGATCAGTGCGGCGGTGGTGGCATATTTCGTGGTGCAGATGGCGCAGGCAGTACGCAACCGGGACGAGATACTGGCGCGCGTGCGTGAAGATATCCTGCGTAACGAACGTATCGTGGCGCTCGGCACTCAGGCGGCCGGCGCGGCCCATGAGATGGGTACGCCGTTGTCCACCATGGCGGTAGTGATCGGCGAGTTACAGCACGATGTCGCCGATACCCAGCCGGCATTACGCAACAGCCTGACTATCCTCGACGAACAAGTGCGTGGCTGCAAGCGCATTCTCGACAAGATCATGGCGAATGCACAGGATAGCGGTGCCTCGCCACGACCAGTGAATGAGCTGATGGCGGAAGTGCTGGACGAGTGGCAGTTACTGCGTCCCACCGCGCAGTATCACTACCACAGCAGCGGTGCGTCGCCTGCGGTGCGCATCAGTGTGGATGCCACGCTGCGCGCCGCGCTGATGAATCTGCTCAACAACGCCGCCGATGCCAGTCTCCAGGCCATCAAAATATATAGCCACTGGGACGCTGTTAACTTCACCCTGGAAATTCATGATCAGGGAAACGGACTGAGCAAAGAAGCCGAGTCAAACGCCGGTTCGGCATTCTTCACCACCAAAACGGAGGGGCGCGGACTGGGCCTGTTCCTCGCCAACGCCACTATCGAACGCATGGGGGGTACGGTGCGCCTGTTCAACCGCGCGGAGGGTGGCGCGACCACCACGCTTACCTTACCGATAGTCAAGGCGAGCACATGACCATTCTGCGCGAAGAATCAGCCCTACTGTTATTGGTGGATGATGACATCACCTTCTGCAAGGTGCTGAAGGCCGCCCTGGAAAAGCGCGGCTTTGTCGTGACAGTGGCGCACAGCGTAGAGCAGGCAATTCCGCTGGCGGAAGCCAGTCCGCCCGAATTTGCGGTGATTGATCTAAAAATGGGTGGCGCTCCCGGATTGATTCTGGTCAAGGCATTACACGACCTCGACCCGAACACACGCATCGTCGTCCTTACTGGTTATGCCAGTATCGCCACCGCCGTAGAGGCGATCAAACTGGGTGCGGCCCAATACCTTGCCAAGCCTGCCAATGCCGACGAAATCGTCGCGGCCTTTAGCCATTCACCGAGTGGCAATATCCCACTCAAGGTTCAGCCCACACAAATTGGAAATTTGGAGTGGGATCACATCCAGCGTGTGTTACGGGAACACGACGACAATATTTCTGCCACCGCCCGCGCGCTCAACATGCACCGCCGCACGCTGCAACGCAAACTGACCAAGCCACCGTCGCGCAATGGTTAAATTGGCATCTGAAATTCACTGCCCAAGCGTTGCATCACAACATGCCGTGCTTTTTATTTCTCGCAGTATGTTGCTTTGTGCTTAAATCGCGGCTCACACACTGCGCAAAATGACCATGGAAAAAATCCGTCTCTCCAAACGCATGTCCGAACTCGGTCTGTGCTCACGACGCGAAGCGGACATCTATATCGAAAAAGGCTGGGTAGAAGTCGATGGCGAGATCGTCAACGAATTGGGCAGCAAAGTCTATCCTGCCCAGAAGGTAACGTTGCGTACCCCCGCACAAAATACCCAGCAACAGCGCGTTACGATTTTGCTGAACAAACCAATCGGCTATGTATCTGGGCAGGCGGAGCACAATTACAAACCGGCAATCTCCTTGCTCGACAGCGCAACACGCTGGACAGAAGACACGTCGCCACTGCACTTTCATCGCAGCCAGTTACTCGGCCTCGCCCCGGCAGGCCGGTTGGACATCGAATCGCAAGGTTTGCTGGTACTCACCCAAGACGGGCGTATTGCTAAGCAACTGGTAGGCGAAGATTCCGAAGTCGACAAAGAATATCTGGTGCGTGTGCAGGGCAAACTGGATGATAGCGGCTTGGCATTGCTCAATCAGGGTCTCAAGCTGGATGGCGAGTATCTCAAATCCGCCAAAGTGACTTGGCAAAACGAGGAGCAGTTGCGCTTCGTGTTGCACGAGGGGAAAAAACGTCAAATTCGCCGCATGTGTGAATTGGTCGGCCTGAGCGTGACCGGCCTTAAACGCATCCGAATCGGCAAGGTGAAGCTAGGTAATCTGCCAGTGGGGAAATGGCGCTATCTGAGTGACAACGAGCAATTCTAGCCCTGCGAAGCATCAGGTTTTGCCTCTTTTTGCAGCCACTCCTGCAACGGAATGGCACCGCCAAAAAGCCAGCCCTGTCCGAACTCACATTTCATTTCCAAAAGTTTTGCCCTTACGCCCTCACTTTCCACACCTTCGGCTATCACTTTCATGTCCAGCGAGTGCGCCAAAGAGACCGAAGAGCGCACAATTTCCAAGCTATGTGCAGATTTTACGACGGAATTTATGAAAGCAGCATCTATCTTGAGCGTGCTGATCGGATAGCGCTGCAAATGCATCAAGCCAGAATGGCCGGTGCCATAATCATCAAGCGCGATGCTGCATCCCGATTCGATCAGATCCTCCATGATTTTCAACGCGATTTCAGGCCGCTCGACCATAGCTGTTTCTGTTAATTCCAGCTTCAATTCAGTGGGATTCATGTGTTGACTTGCTATGACAGCCTTCACATCTGCAACCAGCATTTCGTCACAAAATTGGGCTGCCGACAAATTGATACTAACGAATGGTGACGTATAACTGGTTAACTTTCTTAGTGTAGGCCAGTCTCTGCAGGCACGATTGAGCGTCCATAAGCCGATCTCCCGGATGAATCCGGTCTGCTCGGCGATCCATAAAAAATCTTTCGGCTGCATCACCCCATCGCTTGGGTGGTGCCAGCGTAACAAGGCTTCGTATCCGACAATCCGACCATCGGCAAGATTGCAAATTGGCTGATAGTAGAGCTGGAACTCGTCGCGCGATAAGGCGCGCATCATTCCATGCACCAGAGATATCTTTTGCGTTGCCTCCCCCTGCGCGGCACTGCGCCGTATGGACTGCGCTGGTGAAATTTTTGCACTTGTCCCCGGTTCAGACGGGTCACACTGTCTATCCCTGAAACGCTCCAATACCACCATCAGCAAATGGCGCAGAATTGGGTCACTTTTATCCAGCAATCCATCCACTAGTTTGCGTGTGATCGGCACCAGAACGGCTTTCTCGACCGCCCTGACCGTTGCGGTGCGTGGCTGATGGTCGATCAACGACACCTCACCAAACAGCTCACCTCTACCCATCAGTTTGATCCGGCGTTCCTTACCCAGCTCAACGGCTATAATTTCTATGATTCCTTCTTCGATGAGATAGGCGCATTCGCCAGTGTCGCCATATTTGAAAATCTCTTGGCCACCTGCAAAAACCTCACGATCAAACTCATCAAACATGCTGATCTCTTCTCCTGTCGAATCTGGCAATGCTTTCGTTTAGTTCGGCCATTGGGGTAACAACGACCGGATAATCGTTCAGAAGTATGCTCCCCAAAAAACACAACGGAATAGAAAATATACCTGCTGGCCTAACCTAACTACTATAACTGAAATTATTTGTTTGATGGTAGCATGTTAACTAAGAGAGTTAAAAAGTTACTTTAACTAGAGGCTGTACCTCTTGGATTAGGGCACTCATGAAGAAAATAGAATGAGGGCAGCTACAAACCCTCTGCCGCGGCTTCTCTTTTCTTAACCAGCAGAGAATACAGTCTGCGGCTATCCACACGTAATACGATGAAGGTAAGGTCGCCTAGGTGGATATGGTCGCCACGCTTGGGCAGTTGCCCCGCTGCTTTCAGCACTAACCCTCCTACCGTGTCGTAGTCTTCGTCACTGAAATTTGTGCCGAGTGTGGCATTAAAATCGGCGATCTCAGTGTTGGCTTTGACGCGGTACTGACCCAAATCATCCGGAACGATATTGCCGTCATCATCGTCGAAATCGTATTCGTCTTCGATATCGCCCACAATTTGCTCCAGCACGTCTTCGATGGTCACCATACCGGACACGCCGCCGTACTCATCCACTACCAATGCAATATGGTTGCGGTTGCTGCGAAATTCACGCAACAACACGTTGAGGCGCTTGGCCTCAGGGACGAACACGACTGGGCGCAACATGTCGCGCACGTCAAACTCTTCTCCGGCGTAATAGCGCAACAGGTCTTTGGCCAGCAGAATGCCGATGATGTTGTCTTTGTCACCATCAATCACGGGGAAGCGCGAGTGGGCTGTGTCGATCACAAAAGGAATGAATTGTGCCGGGGGTTCACTGATGTCGATGACATCCATTTGCGCACGAGGAATCATGATTTCGCGTACTTGCCGTTCGGACACTTGCAGCACGCCCTCCATCATTGACAATGCGTCGGCATCCAGCAGGCTACGCTCGTAGGCGCTGTGTAGCAATTCGACCAGCTGCGCACGGTCTTCAGGTTCTCGCAGCAAAAAGGTAGAAAGGCGCTCTAACAGGCTGGGCTTGCTAGTTTTTGAATCGTCCATTTTGTTAATTTCGGGCTTCTTGATAAGGGTCAGGGTAGTGCAACTTTAGCATTAGCGCGGTCTCCAATGATTCCATCTCGGTAGCATCTATTTCGTCCTCATGGTCATAGCTCAGCAAATGCAGGGTAGCGTGAATGGTGAGGTGGGCATAATGTGCCAACAAACCCTTGTGTTGAGCGGTGGCCTCCCGTTCAACTACCGTTGCGCAAATGACTACGTCGCCATTTAAGGGTTGCGAACCAACCCCATACACAAAAGTCAATACATTGGTGGCGTAGTCTTTGCCGCGATAATTTTTATTCAACTCATGGCCCTCGACTTCGTCGACGATGCGTATTGTAATGCGTGCATCGCGTTGAAGCGCTGCCTTGACCCAGCGACGCAGTTGCGCGCGGGTCGGCAAGTACTGCGCGCGGCTGGCGTATTGAACGGCCAGCGAGAGCTGCGGTACTAGTAATTTGTCGCGGGTAACTACGCTGCTTGTTCGGCTCATTGATGTCCCCGTAAAATCAGATCTCACCACGCAGCGTATGATTCACCACCTGAGTGATCTTTACGTCGACGAAACGTCCGATCATCTCCGCAGTACCGCTAAAATTCACGATGCGGTTGTTGTCTGTACGCGCGGCCAACTCTTTCCTGTCCTTTTTTGAAAATCCTTCAACCAGCGCACGCTGCATCGTACCCAGCATCGAATGCGCCACCCCAGCCTCTTGCTCTGCAATACGATCTTGCAAACGCTTCAGGCGTACTGCCTTGACTTCATGGGGCGTGTCGTCGCGCAGCACTGCAGCAGGTGTGCCGGGACGTGGGCTGTACAGATAGCTAAAGCTATTATCGAAACCTACTTCGTCGATCAATTTCATAGTAGCCTCAAAATCCTGCTCGGTTTCACCGGGAAATCCGACGATGAAATCCGAGGTGATGCAAATATCAGGACGCGCTGTACGCACGCGACGGATGATGGATTTGTATTCGAGCACGGTGTGACCGCGTTTCATCGCAGCCAGAATACGATCTGAGCCCGACTGCACCGGTAGATGCAAATGGCTGACCAATTTTGCTGTGGTCGCATATAAATCGATCAATCGCTGTGACATTTCCTTGGGGTGCGAGGTGGTAAATCGCAGCCGCTCTATGCCATCCAGTGCAGCAATAGATTGCAACAGATAGGCAAAGTCCACCGTATCTCCATCTTCCCCCACACCACGGTAGGCGTTAACGTTCTGGCCGAGCAGCGTAACTTCCTTGACGCCCTGTTCCACCAGAACTTCAACATCACGCATAACATCAGTCCATGGACGTGATACCTCTTCACCTCGAGTATAGGGAACCACGCAGAACGTGCAATACTTACTGCAACCCTCCATGATGGACACATAAGCCGTGCCTACTGTAGTTTGTGCCCCTTCGACATGACTCAAGATAGGAGTAGGAAGATGATCAAATTTTTCAATCTCAGGAAAACTGATGTCCACCTGCGAATGTCCCGTCCTACGACGCGCTTTCAACAACTGCGGCAGACGGTGCAAGGTCTGCGGACCGAACACCACATCCACAAAGGGTGCGCGCTGCAAGATCGCAGCGCCTTCCTGGCTGGCTACGCAGCCACCTACACCAATCAACAGGCTTGGTTTGGCAAGCTTTAGCGCGCGCGCGCGTCCCAAATCAGAAAACACCTTCTCCTCGGCCTTCTCGCGTATCGAACAGGTATTGAACAAGATGACATCTGCTTCTTCGGGCTTGTCGGTCTGCACCATGCCATCACAGGCGTGCAGTACATCGGCCATCTTGCCCGAATCGTACACGTTCATCTGGCAACCGAAAGTCTTGATGTATAATTTATTGTTCACGCAGAGTTATTACAGAATGGACGGCTAGGGAATTTCAAGAGGGTAACCTGCGAACCTGCCCTAGCTAAATCCACGCAAGAAGTATTTTGGGATACTATCAAAAAGCCCTTGCACTGGCAAAAAATTGTGCCGCGGATCTATCGGCCTAATTTGGTGCTGTGTTCAAGCTTGGCTCCAAGAAAGGAAAGTTGCTCCCCAGCGAAAAAATGTACTGCCGGTCAAAAATATAAAACCAGCCTGGACTGGTTTTTTGTTTGGTGGGGATAGGTGCTATTGAATCATTACTGGCAAGCCGCACCAGTGCTTAATCTACGTTTTTCAATTTTCATAGATGCCCCCAATTGTGCCCCCGGACGTGACGGGCTTAGGAGTGCGGTTTTCATGCGGCGTGGCGCAGTTCGTAATCCGCTATCAACACATCCGCAGGCAGCTTGAGACCTTCCGACAATTGCCGGATCATCGCCAGGGTAAGCGGTCGGGCGCGGTTCAACACTTCGGCCACGCGGCCACGGCTGCCGATGTACGGCTCCAAATCCTTGCGGGTCAGGCCACGCGCTTCCATCGCGTAGTTCAGAAAATCTATTGGGTCGGGTGCGGGAATGGGGTAGTGCTGGGCTTCGTATTTTTCCACCAGCATGACCAACACTTCCAGCCTGTCCGCTTCGGGCGTTTTAGCGGGCACATCAAACAACACCTCGATTTCGCGCAAGGCGGCCTTGTATTCGGCTTTGGTTCTAATCGGCTTGAGTTCCATTGCTACACCTTTCCCGCGCTCAGCGCGTCATATTCTTTATGAGTTCCAACAAAGCGGATATACATCATCCCCCGGTTGTAATGCACCGCCACGATCAGGCGGTAATCGTTGCCCTTGATATTGAACACCACGCGGTTGCTTCCCACAAAGCTGGCATTACGATGCGCCGCCTTTATGTCCGCCGGGTTTTTCCAGACCGCCCGGCTTGCGTCGGCATACCATGCACGCAACGGCGTTTCCGCCTGCGGGTGCTTCGCCCAATAATTGCGCAACGTGCTGACGGCTATCACTCGCATGGCAGCATACTATCACGCTCCCGTTTTGGGTGCAATGTTATCACTACCCTACCTTTAACCTCGAATTTGATTTCAGCTTTGGGGAGCCACTTGGGGCGGATGGGTGCGGGGCAGGTGAGGCGGGAAAGGAGCAGCGCAGCGCGACCCCGCGTAGCCTGACCCGCTGGGCGGGCGGGGGACAAGAAAACAGGCGTGCGGTAATTTACACATAACGGCTAATTATGCGAACCGGCAGGCGCGCAGCGGTGCAAAGCACTTTGCATAATTCAGCGTTATGTTCAACTACCGCACACAACGCCTTGCCGGTACGTCGAGAGGGCACGGCACGATCAGCCAACCGCTGCACCAGCCGTCTGCGAACCGCAAGCACCTTGCGAGGTTACTTTCGCTAGGCGCGCAGTGGTGAAGCGTGCGGCGGCAACAGAGCGGACACACTTGGCAACGGAGCTAAAGCAGAGGGCGGTTTCTTGCCTTCTGCGCTCTGTCCGTTGCCACTGCACTAGCGCGGGCGGGCGGCTTGCGCTTTATCCTGCAAGACGCATGACGGCGCGGTCAACATTCAAATTGAGTATCACTGGCAACAGTGGTACGGTTGCTGATTGCTTCGTTAGTTTGATTAAAACAATCAAACAAAAAAACCTTGTCCAAGTGCGGCCTAGGCGGTCTTGTTCTCTCAGGAGACACAAAGGCGTTTCGCCCCCAATAGTTAACCGCCAGATTGATACTCTCAGTTAGCCATTGCGCTCTTCTGCATGGCCTTTTATGTCGGGCGCGGCAAATGGAATTGTTGGCAACATCGTTGACTCATCTCTCTTCTCTTGCTCAGGAGAAAATAGCTTCAACCGATAGCTGGATGGTCCATGCGGCCCAATACCGGCTACATTGAGGTGGATTTTTACTTTGAGTTCTTGGTTAGGAGCAAACCCAATTTGATTATTGCCTGACAGGGGTAAATATTCTGATGGCCGGAAGGTGCGACGCGCAATCGGTTTATCATTCTCGTCGGTCAAGGTAAGCTCGAGATTAGGATATGCCTGAATATGAGGTGCATGGTTGCGCAGAAGAGCAGAGAGCATAATGTTGTTGCGTTGCGCCGGGTCAGCTTCCATGTCAGAAGATTCGATGCTCAATAATTCGCTATCTGCTACAGGTTCATCAGCTGGAAGCCTTATTGCTGATAACTTCCATGACAGGCCATCTCGGAGAAAAACCATTGTTACCTCCTTGGTTGGATGACTTTTGTCAGATGCACTTACGGTGAACCGATTGGCATTCTCATACCCCATTTTTACAATGGGTTCATCATCGCTTGAGCTAGAACGTACCTCTGATGATTTTTCTGTATTTTGCTTGGCAAGGCCAGGTTTGTGACCATTCATCATGGCAGCCAAACCCTCCGGAGATACAAGGGAGTCAATCATGGGATTGACTAATGCGTTAGCCATGACTGCACCAAGAGCAGCGAAGGGATTGCCCTTCAATTCCTCCCCCATCGACTTCGCCATCTGCGCCGCGAAGCTGGCTTTTAAACTCTCTTTGAGCGCGGGAAAATTGACATAATCGGCAAGTGCTACTGCATCCCTATTTTCAACAGCCTTTTTCATGCCACGTACCGCTAAATATGGCGTGGCATAAATCCAGCAAGCGATAAGTATAATAATCAGCCCGGATATTAGCTTCTTGTTGTGCTTCGTCATTATTACCCCTCGATCCACCACGCCAAAACAAGCCACAAGCCGCACCGTTGTTTGATTGCAACTTTCATACTTTTCAATACACCAACAGAAATACCAACAATTGTTTGCAGCTGAGGGCTTGATCTAATTCATGGTGCTGGTCGGTGAAAACATTACTTCGGCTGTTCTTGCGTGCTATCAGGTGCGATATATTTTTTGTCGGTACAAAGCGAATTGATTGCTGATGCAATCACATCATCTATCGAGCGGTCATGTAAATACTTGGCATTGGTGATTTTGCCATTTTGGATCATAAAATAGTTAAGTTGATTACCACCATAACCACCGAAACTATTTTTTGCATTGATGAGCGGACAAACAATATACCCAAAGCCTTCTGATCCGTTCCAACCCTTCTTTGGTGGGCTTGAGAATGTATATCGCGCACTCTCAGGGTCTTTCAATATTATTTGCATATAGTCTTTAATGAGAGTTTTGTAGTCGCTTGGAAATGCGCCGTAATCAGCGGTCGAAAACTCTTGCTGATTTGGCATGTGCCCAGATGGAACGAATCCAGTAATCTCGGCTTTAGCATTAAAAGTAAATGCCAGCGCAAATACTGCAATTAGATATTTCATTTAATTCCCCCCGAGTCCTTAGAGCAGGCTACGCCTATACCGCCCAACAATCAATGCGCCAATTTTTTAGGCAAGTTTTATACTGAGGATCAGTCCTGTCCGGAGATGCGAGTTTAAACGAATAGTAACCAATTGAATGCAATTTACTAAATGCCATATTTTTTTGTAACCGATTTCAACTTGCAGCAGACTTCTGACATTTGTCGGGAGTCTGG
>JBAQWL010000183.1:0-5529 GCA_049298895.1 Gallionella sp. | reverse complement strand
TGCTTGCGAATAAAGTTGTAGCGCCTGGAGGCGTAGCCGTGGCGGCGCGTTATGAGAAAGCGGATGAAACTCGCTGGCACTATAGTACGGATCTGGGGATTCAATTGCGAGGCTTAACTACAGATCCGAATCCGTTTACCCGCGCCAGGATTAGTTATTCAACCCCGATGGAGCAGTGGCGGATGAAGGTGGCACAATCAGTGTTTTGGTTCCATTCTATAGGTGCGGGAGAAACTACTCAGCTGGATATGGAACATTTTTTAAGCAATATGGCACTGTTCCGCGCCAGTAGTAATGCCACATGGCTGCATGACAAGCAGAATTTTGACTTGCGCCAGGATGCGTCGGTTTATCATAACTTGGGTGAGCGCGATGCCTTACTGTATCAGGCGAGCGTAATCGGTGTAAGCCGACCTCAACTGCAAGTGACGGAGTATGTCATGTTAATACTTTATCGCTATCGCTTGCACCGTAACTGGATGTTTTTTGAATTAAGCCCGCAGCTGCACTTTCCAAAAGTAGATAATTTTAAGTCTAACCCGCAACTCAGTATGCGCTTGGAGGTGCTATTCAATGAGTCAAACTGACATTGAGTAAAACATGCACGACAAACAGAACGGAGCCACCTCTGTGTCTAGTGAATCGGGGCCGATTCTCTGCTCACATTGAGGGTTTTTCTTCTGATGAAAACTTAAAAAGGTAGCACCACAGTAGAGCTGAAAAAAAGAGTCAGGTTTTTAGCCTAACCCCCCTGAATTACTGGTGCGCCCGGCTGGCTTCGGAAACCAATACTCTATCCAAATGAGCTACGGGCGCGCTCTGATACGGCGCGCAGCATAACGGTTTTTTGGCTGGAGCGTCCACGCCACACTAGCGCAATAAGTGCTATCGTACCAACCAGAACAATCATCAAATCGGACTGACATGACTTTCAGCAATCCCGAACCGGAGCAAATTCGTCAACTGCTGCATAGGGTACACACTATCGCCGTAATCGGTCTGTCGCCGAACCAGGCACGCCCCAGCAATCGCGTTGCTCGTGGCCTGCAAGGTTTCGGTTATCGCATTATTCCGGTGCGCCCGATGGTCAGCGAGGTACTAGGTGAGCCAGCCTTTCCAAATCTGGAGAAGTTGCCCGAACTGCCTGATATTGTGGACGTATTTCGTGCACCGGAGCATGTACCCGCCATCGTGGAAAGTTGCATCAAGCTCGGCATAATAAATCTCTGGCTGCAGGAAGGTGTCATTCATGAGGCAGCCGCGCATCGTGCTAAGGAAGCCGGCATCACCGTGGTTATGGATCGTTGCATGTGGCGCGAGGCGGTAAAGTTTGGCTCTCACCCGTCATGAGCCTATCCTTCATGCACCCATCCTACATGTGCAAAGTGTCATGAAAAAGCAGCGCTGCGCCTGGCCGGGAGACGATCCTCTATATTGTGCCTACCACGACGAGGAATGGGGCGTACCGTTGCATGATGATCAGCGTTTGTTCGAATTTCTGATATTGGAAGGTGCTCAAGCCGGATTGAGTTGGATCACTATACTGCGCAAGCGCAAAAATTATCGTGTGGCATTTGATGATTTCGATCCGGTGCGCATTGCTCGATATGACACAAGTAAAATAGAATCGCTGCTGCAAAATTCAGGTATCGTGCGCAACCGACTGAAGGTGGAATCTGCGGTGATCAATGCGCAAAATTTTCTTGGTGTGCAGGATGAATTCGGCAGCTTCGATAAATTCATCTGGCAGTTTGTCGATGGCCAGGCCAAACAAAACAGGTGGCGTAGTCTCAGTGAAATTCCGGCAAGCACACCCGAATCGGACGCGATGAGCAAGGAACTAAAACGGCGTGGTTTCAAGTTCGTCGGCACGACGATCTGCTATGCTCACATGCAGGCAACTGGTATGGTGAACGACCATACCGTAGATTGTTTCAGGCATAGGGAGTTGCAATAGTAAACGACATCCTGATTTCTTTGACAAACGAGATTCGACCGACTAATAAATTTGCCGAATTAAGGATTTATCGAGATGCTCTTAAAGTTCATCAAGATGCACGGCGCAGGCAACGACTTCGTGGTGCTGGACGGAGTGCGTCAGAATATCGAAATTAGTCCGCAGCAATTACGCTTGCTAGCAGACCGCCATTTTGGAGTGGGCTGCGATCAAATCCTGTTAGTCGAAAAAGCTCAGAGCAAAGAGGCCGATTTTCGCTACCGCATTTTTAATGCCGATGGCGGTGAGGTGGAACAATGTGGTAACGGTGCACGCTGCTTCATGCGTTACGTGCATGAGCAGCAGCTCACCCCCAAGCGAGAAATTGTGGTGGAAACCTGTAGCGGCCTGATCACGCCGCGCCTCGAGGAGGACGGGCGCGTAAGGGTGGATATGGGCATACCAATATTCGAATCGGCTCACATCCCCTTCGAAGGTGGCCAAGGCACGGTAAGCGAGCCAATTGAAGTGGCGGGCGAAACACTGGACATCAGCGTACTGTCAATGGGAAATCCGCATGCCGTGCAAGTGGTGGGTGACATCGCACTTGCATCAGTAGACAAATTGGGCCCGCTGCTCGAGCATCATCCGCGCTTTCCTAATCGCGTCAATGCTGGATTCATGCAGATCGTGGATCGCAATCACATCAAACTGCGCGTATATGAACGTGGTGCGGGAGAAACCTTGTCTTGCGGCACCGGAGCATGCGCGGCAGCCGTTACCGGCATCCGGCGTGGCTTACTGGATAGTCCGGTAAGTGTCGCCACACGCGGCGGGGCGTTGACCATTTCGTGGGATGGAGATGGCACAGCAGTGCTAATGTCCGGACCGGCTATCACTGTATTTACTGGCGAAATTAATTTATAAGGGGGAGTTCATGAGAGCTGAAGAAGTCGCACGATATTTGCAAGACAACCCACACTTTTTTGAGGATCATACCGATACGCTTGCGCAAATCAGCCTGCCTCACCCGCACGGCGGGCGCACGATCTCTCTGAGCGAGCGGCAATTACTCGCGCTGCGTGAGAGAAACAAGGAACTTGAAAAGAGGCTGAGCGACATGATGACATTTGCCCTGGAAAATGAAACGCTGCAACACAAGGTACATGAATTCGTTCTTGCGTTGTTCGCTGCGCGCGAACTGCCCACCCTTTATGAAATGATCCCGCACCTGCTGCGCGATATTTTCTCGGTGCCGCACACGGTACTGCGTTTGTGGCAGACTGACCCTCCCAGCGCGGAGGTGTTGGCGTTTACTGACACACAAGCACAACCGGTTTGTTTGCACCATGCCGCGCATGACACCGCAGCGTGGTTCGGCGAGTGTGCCTCGCAACTGGACTCATACGCCTATCTTCCTTTACATGCGGGCAATGAAACCATCGGGCTGCTGATACTGGCCAGTGAAGACAAGCAGCGCTTTTATCCGGAGATGGGTACGGTGTTCCTGCAGCGTATCGCCGAGGCGGTTGAAAGTGCACTGCATCCATATCTTGATCAACAAAGTTGAAGAACTAATCGTATGCCGGATGCTGCCCCACTCAACCAGAAATATCTAGGTGGCTATCTGGCTTGGCTGCGCACTGAAAAGCAGTACTCTGAATTGACCGCAGAGAACTATGCGCGCGATCTTAAGCATCTTTTCGAGCTTTCTGCTAACACCCCGCTGAGCCATCTCAAGATACACCACATCCGCCGCTTTATCGCACAACTGCACAGTAAGGGCTTGGGCGGTCGCTCCCTTGCGCGCATGTTGTCGGCATGGCGTGGCTTCTTTACTTATCTGATACGCGATCACGGCATGACAGACAATCCATGCATCGGCTTACGCGCTCCAAAATCACCGAAGTCCTTGCCACAAGCCCTATCACCCGACGAGGCCACGCGTCTGGTCGATCTGCCCGCCGAGACTGTGGAGGCACTACGTGACAAAGCCATGCTCGAGTTGCTTTACTCCTCTGGTTTACGCTTAGCCGAATTGGTCGATCTTGATTTCAAATCAATGCAAGGAGACATACACACCGGTGAAGTGCGTGTCACCGGCAAGGGCAACAAGACGCGCATTGTTCCCCTTGGACAGTTTGCCGTCACCGCCTTACAAGCTTGGCTTAAGGTGCGAGACCAACTTGCCAATACTGACGAAACCGCACTGTTTGTCGGTCAACGCGGGCAGCGTATCTCACCACGCGTAGTACAATTGCGTTTGCGGCAGTGGGGCATTAAACAAGGCATTACCAGCAACGTACATCCGCATCTGCTTCGCCATTCTTTCGCCACCCACCTGCTACAGTCCAGTGGAGACTTGCGTGCGGTTCAGGAGCTGCTCGGCCACGCCAGCATTTCCACCACACAGGTTTACACTCACCTTGATTTTCAATATCTGAGCAAGATTTACGACGCAGCGCATCCGCGCGCGAAAAAGAAGTCCTGATTGGAAGGAAGCTACTCTACACTCAACTAATGTAAATTCAGCATCGGTTTGAAACCCAGCTTGTCTTCCATCCTTTCCGCGCCATCGCGCGCTTCACTCTGACTATCATAGGGTCCTATATGTACACGCACCAGCCCGTCTTTAGTGGATATCTTGAGCTGCTTTCCGGTGCTATTCAACTCGCTGCGCATCTTTTCCATAAAAATCTCCGCATTCTGCTGCGACTCGAAAGCGCCGAGTTGCAAATACACGCTGGTATTGCTTTTTTCCGGTGCAGCCATTGCGGCAGGCGCCCCTATAGCAACGGGTACGGCTGCGCTGCTTTCGCTTTCCAGCGGTTGACTTTGAACTGTGCTGGCCGCAATGACATTGACCCCGGCATTGCCCACAAGGCTTTCCACTTCAACATCCGCACTGCCGCTGCCTAGGATGCCAAGCTTGTATGCAGCGGTATATGACAGATCGATCACTCTTTCGTGCATGAAAGGGCCCCTGTCATTGACGCGTACCACCACTGATTTTTGATTGGCGAGATTCGTCACCCGCGCATAGCTGGGAATCGGCAAGGTAGGATGTGCAGCAGTCATCGCATACATGTCATACACCTCACCGACCGAGGTGCGTTGTCCGTGAAATTTTTTGCCATACCAAGAGGCGACGCCGCGCTGCTTGAAAGAACCGGAGCTGGTTAGTGGTGTGTAAGTTTTCCCCAACGCGATGTACGGGCGATTGGCATAACGATGTAGCGGCTCATCCCTCGGCACGGCATCAGGTATCTGATCCAGATTAGCAGGCGCATCAGCACCTGGTCCATCTCCACTAAGGTAACCACCAGCACTGGGGGTGGTAGCAGCATCACTCGGTGCTGTACCGACCGACATTTCAGCTTTACGTTTTGGTGTGCCGCCGCAAGCTGTAAGCAGCAAAGTTGCCAATGCCAAAATGAAGATTTCTTTACTCATGAAATTTTCCCCCTACTCATCTAATTTATCCCTCATGAAAATTCATCCTAAGACCTGACTAATTTTTTGTGTGTTTCTATACTCATCAGCATACCAAAACCAAGCAGCAGGGTAAGCATTGATGTGCCGCTGTAACTGAT
>JBAQWL010000182.1:0-6915 GCA_049298895.1 Gallionella sp. | reverse complement strand
CGATACATTGGCACGGTATGATTCTGCCGTATCAAATGGACGGCGTACCCGGTCTGAGTTTCGAAGGCATCGCACCTGGCGAGACCTTTACTTACAAATTTAAGGTGCAACAATCCGGCACCTACTGGTACCACTCCCACTCCGGATTTCAGGAGCAGGAAGGTATGTTCGGCTCCATTGTCATCAAACCTGCGGCTGGTGATTCCATCGTTGCAGAGCGGGACTACGTGGTGGCGCTGTCCGATTGGACCGACGAAGACCCGATGCGCGTGCTCAATAAATTGAAAATGCAAAGCGACTATTACAATTTCAATCAACCCACTGCCATGGATTTCTTCAAGGATGTGTCGGAAGTCGGCTGGTCAGCTGCCGTAGACAAGCGGCGCATGTGGAACGAAATGCGCATGAACCCTACCGACCTGGCTGACATCTCTGCTTATACCTACACCTATTTAATGAACGGAAGCGCGCCCGCAGGCAATTGGACGGGAATATTCAAGCCTGGTGAGCGGGTGCGTCTGCGTTTGATTAACAGTTCGGCGATGACGTTTTTTGACGTGCGCATTCCCGGCTTGAAAATGACCGTGGTGCAGGCGGATGGACAGAATGTTGTCCCCGTGACAGTGGATGAAATTCGCCTCGGTGTAGCAGAAACATATGACGTGCTGGTGACCCCGGGCGACGATGTCTACACCATCTTTGCCCAGTCCATGGATCGCACTGGCTATGCCTGCGGGACACTGGCACAACAGGCGGGAATGCGTGCCGCAATTCCTCCGCTGGATAAACCTGAGCCACTCAGCATGGGTGACATGATGGGTGATATGACCGCCATGAGTGGAATGGATCATGGCGGTCGCGACATGTCTGGTAAGGGCGGCATGGCGATGGATCACAGCAATCATGTCATGGGTGCTATGGCCGGCATTTCAGCTGCCGAAAAACCGGTGATGGCGCGTCATTCCAAAACCGAATACGGCCCCAGTGTCGATATGCGAGTAGATACGCCGCGCACCAATCTGGATGACCCCGGCATCGGTTTGCGCAATAACGGCCGCAAGGTGTTGACCTACGCCGACCTGCACAGCTTGCCGGGCATTATGGATATGCACGATGCCGAGCAGGAGATCGAGTTGCATCTGACTGGCAATATGGAACGCTACACCTGGTCTTTCGACGGGCTTGAATTCGGTAAGTCCACGCCCGTACATTTTCCCTATGGCAAGCGCATCCGGGTGGTGTTGGTGAACGACACCATGATGAGCCATCCAATGCACTTACATGGTTTGTGGGCGGAGCTGGAACGCCCTGAGGGCGGTGTGCAGGTGCGCAAGCACACCATCATCGTGCAACCCGCGCAGCGCATCAGTTTTTTGGTGACTGCCGATGCGTTGGGGCGTTGGGCCTGGCATTGCCACTTGCTGTTTCATATGGATGCGGGGATGTTCCGCGAAGTGGTCGTTGCGTAACAAACAGAGGGCAAAGTAATCATGAGAAGTAAGCAACTGAAAATAATTCCATTGGCAGTATTCGTGTACGGCGTGACCACGGTTGGGACGCTCAGTGCGATAGCTGCTGACAATATGCCAAGCATGGATCACAGCCAGATGAATCATGCTGCCCAAGTGCCAGCCAGTGATATGCAAGGCATGGATCATGAGTCGGGGAAAGAAGCGGGCACCCTGCTCATGCAGGGTGGGGCAGCGCCAGCAGATGCGCGCGACCCACACGCGTATTCAGACGGCTATGACTTTGGCCCGATTCCTCCACCCCGCATGGCTGATCAAGCATATATGGGAGCCCTGCTGGCCAATCGATTGGAGCGCGCGCAAGGTAATAATAATTCCCTCACGATGTACGCTTTGCAGGGCATGATCGGTCGGGATTATGACCGGCTGGTTATCAAGGCCGAGGGAGATGTCGCTCAAGGAAAATTGCAGGACGGCCGGACAGAACTCTTGTGGAGCCATGCCACTACCACTTTTTGGGATGCGCAACTGGGTGTGCGTTATGACAGCGGCATCGCGCCGGATCAGCAGTGGTTGGCACTGGGCGTACAGGGGCTGGCCCCCTATTGGTTTGAAGTAGATGCAACGGCTTACATCGGCAAACAAGGCCGCACCGCCTTGCGTTTGGAAGCGGAATACGAACTGCTCATCACCCAAAAGTTGATCTTGCAACCGCGTGTTGAGATCAATCTGTATGGCAAGAATGACGCAGCGCGGGATATCGGCAGCGGGCTGTCAGATGCACTTGCCGGTTTGCGGCTCAGGTACGAATTCACCCGCCAGTTTTCACCTTACGCGGGTATAGAATGGGCGGGCAAGTTGGGGAATACCGCCGGTTTTGTGCGCGCAGCAGGTGAAAAAATGAGTGAAACACGCTGGGTCGCCGGTGTGCGTTTCTGGTTTTGATGGAGTTAGGATAGGGTGTGTGTTTTAACAAAAAGGAGAAACATATGCGCACGGTACTGAATGTAATGCTGACCATCAGCTTCTTGATGGCTTGCTCTACGAACGCAGGCGCTGTGATCGAAACTAAATCTAACAGGCTGGAACGGGTCACGCAGAAACTGGTCGCCCCCTGAGGTTTCCCCGCATTTTACCTTGCTGCCGCACATGCATAAGCAGCTTGTTTTGCTAGTGGTGGAATTGCCTTCCAAGGCAGAAGTTGCCGCAGATAATGTGGCGCTGAGTTGAGAATGCGCCGCCCCAAAGTCAGCGTGGAAATCTCCCGACGATCAGCACGTTGTGTGGACATGAACTGGAGTTCGAGTTGTCGCTGCTTGGCGCTTTCCCCAATCAGTCTTTGCACGAACAAAGCTAAGTGGGCGATGAGCAGCAGTATTTCCAGGCGTTGCTTACTGCGTGAACGGGCAACATCCAAACCTAGCCCCACTCGCAGATTCTTGGTGTCGCGAAACGACTGCTCGATGCGCATCCGTTGCGAGTACAGCCCGACAATGGCATCTGCACTCAAATGCTGCAAACCCAAACTGCTCACCAGTAGCCACGGCTCGCTTGCACTACGCGCATTCTTGACACTACCGTGCCCTGCGCGTTTGACGCCATACATGTTCAGGCAGCGCCTGCCCTTCTTTGGGCGTTTGCTCAGTACGACGCGTACCGCAACCGGGTTGCTGCGCGCATAAGCGCCAAGACCCAGATCGAGCGCTTGTTCAGTTGCATGGGTATACAGGTCGCGTGCCGGTATCCACTGTTCTTTGTTTCCCCACTGCATACGATTGCGTCCGCGAATACGACCGACAAACGTCCAGCCTTGCTCCATGACCATCTTGAACCAAGGCGCATGAAATCCGGCATCGGTCATGACGATCAACCGCACGCCCTCAGGCAGTATCCCGGACAACCGTTGCAGGAAGCGCCGATGGACATCGGCATTGGCCAGCAGTTTCTGCAGGTGAACTTCCTCGTACAAGGTGACCGAATGTCCTTCAACCACAACGCTGGCGCGCAACAGTTGCCAGCGCTGATCCCGGCTTAAGTCTGACCAGTCAACGACGACTAGCAGTTGCGACAATCCTTGCAACCAACACTGTGCAACGCTTCGATATAACGCTCCACGTGCCAGATGCAATCCGCACCAAGCAGTCGATCCACGCTTTTGATGCGATGCTTCAGTGTGGTGGCGCTGTCCAAGCACAGCGCAATCGCCGTCAGGCTGGTGATGCTCCCGCGAAGCAGTGCAGTTGTTGCTTGTAGCAACGCAGCAGCTCGTTTGACGTGCAGGTCCGTCAAGCATGAACCCAGTAGGTGCGTTAAAACGGTGTTTGCATGCATGGCACCCCCTCATTATATTCGCCTCGATAACGAATAGCGGAGTTCAAGTGTGCTGTGCATGGAATCAAAATTTCCGGTAAATTCAGGTGTCAATGCAATAAATCAGCTTCGACTTAACTCAATTGATTATAAAGGAACATAAGCCTGAATATTTTGAGAATTCCGCTTGGGCGCATATTCCAGTATGTTGCATCGACCGGTTGAATCCGCAGCACTAGCTAGAACGTCGTGATGGTAGCTATGCTGCCCAAAAGCGGTCTGCCATCGCAGTCTTCAAAAATCCCGCGCTTAACACAACTGAATTGTCGTTAAAAATTTTCCAGCACTTTAAGTGAACGGCTGGCTCCCATACCGGAATGGTTTTCAGCTTTGGCCGGTATGAATCTGCCGGCGCGCTGCAGATCCAGTATCCATTTGTCCCGCGCATTGTTCTTGTTTAGCGCGAGAAAAGCATCGGTCAATTGTTGGCGCAAATCGGCATCCATGTCTGCTCGCACCGCCCAGGTGTAATCGTCATGGCCGGGCGCAGTGGTGGTCACCGATCGGGTGTTTTCATCTGCTTCACGCTGTACCAGCGGAATGACCTGCTCGGTGCTGCGCATTTTAGCTTGGGCAAGATTAGCACCATCTATCCAGACCAGATCCAGTTCATGGAGGACAAATGACTCGACCAAAGCGTCACCACTTGCCTTTGGCCTGAACTCCATTTTGATGCCGATTTTCTGCACAAGATAATCGGTCAACGGCTGTAACTTGCGCCGCTGTATCGATGGCGATTCGTCAGGCATCAGGGAGACACGCAATACCCGCACGGAATAAGCGGATGCTATGAGTACCAATGCGACGACTGTTGCCAGCGAAATGAGCAGGTAATTGATGCGAAGTGAAATTGAATTACGCGACACAGCTTTCCATATAGAGAGAATTTAATTTTGGGCGCTAAGGGAGCTGGCTTCGTATTACCTTGGCCGACCTGACCCGGTACTCATCTGCGCGTGGTTTGATCAGGATAGCTATGGCAAGCTGCTGGCCGTGAGCCTGGAATCAGATTTCAATAGTCCAACCCCATCGCTGAGTATATGCACTGCTTCGCTCAGCAATATATCCTTGGCGTTTTTATTCGCATTCTCGATGGCCAGGTCAGCACTGAGATTGCGTTCGCTGGACAACATGCCATCGTCTTGAAGTGCATGGCTACTGGCTATAGCCGATGCCTTGCCTGATTCATTATTCCCTCTGCTTTTTTCGCGGAGCTTTTCACGTGCCTCCTTTGCTATGCGCTCTTTGCGGCGTTCGACTTCATTGAGCGAGATCAGGTTTTTCTGGCGCAGCGTGTTGAACTCGGCAATATCTTCCCGCAAATACTGGAAGTCCAGGTCATGGCTTACACGCTTGTCGTGTTTCGCTTTCAACACGGGCACGACATCTGTCAAATCGCCAGATGGGCTGTAGTCAGCCGCCTCGATTTGCGTCCAGGGCAGGGCATTGTCGTAGCTGGATTCACCAAATTGTTCTGTGTCGGTCATGGTCGGAAAGCTAATATCCGGTGTCACACCGCGCAACTGGGTGGTACCGCCATTGATGCGGAAAAACTGGGCGACTGTCATCTTGAGATCGCCCAATACCGGTTTGTCAATTATTATGAATCGGTCAAGGCTTGCCACGGTCTGCACAGTGCCTTTGCCATAGCTGGGTTCACCGATCACAATCCCGCGGCCGTAATCCTGTATCGCTGCCGCGAAAATTTCCGAGGCTGATGCCGAAGCACGATTAATGAGTACGGCCAGCGGGCCATCCCAAGCAAGTCCGGCATCGGAATCGCTCTCGACAGAGACATGACCTTCGGCGTTGCGTTGCTGTACCACGGGGCCCTTGTCTATAAACAGGCCGGTCAGTTCGATGGCTTCACTTAATGAGCCGCCGCCATTGTTACGCAGGTCCACCAGCACACCATCCACCTGGTCTTTTTTCAGCTCATCCAGCAGGCGCGATACATCTCTGGTCGCGCTTTTGAAATCCTCGTCGCCTTGATTACGGGCAGCAAAATCCTGATAAAAGCTGGGCAGGGAGATCACGCCTATGTGCCGCGTCGCGCGCTTGTCCTTGACCTCGATGATTGATTTTTTGGCGGCCTGTTTGTCCAGGCTGATCTTTTTTCGAACCAGCGAGACGAGCTTGTGCTTATCGTCAGCTTCAGCGGGAAGCACATCAAGAAGAACAACAGTATCCTCATCGCCACGTATCAAGTCTACCGTGTCGTCAATACGCCAGCCCATTACATCAATCACTGGACTGTTTTCACCTTGCCCGACACCGACGATACGGTCTCCGGCTTTTAATTTGCCCGATAGCACCGCGGGGCCGCCGGCTATCAGTTCTCTGATCGTTGTGTACTCATCCCTGATATGAAGCACGGCGCCGATGCCAACAAGAGATAGTTTCATCGCAATATTAAATTCTTCAGAAGCACGCACACCCAAATAATTGGTATGCGGGTCGATAGCCGTCACATACGCATTCATAAAGTTTTGAAATACATCTTCACTTTTGACCTTGGATAGGCTGCTCAGGGAATTGTCATAACGTTTGCCCAGTGTTTCGACGATGCTTTTATTATCCTTGCCGGCCAGTTTGAGACGTAGCCAGTCGTTTTTAATGCGCTTGCGCCACAAGTCATTTAATTCGTCGGTAGATTTTGCCCAAGGCTCATTCTTGCGGGTGTATGGATAGCTTTCCTTTTTCTTGAAATCAAACCCTTTTTTTAGCAAGGCACGCGCATAGGTATAGCGTTCGTCGATTCGCTGCTGATAAAGATTAAATATAGCGAAAGGGATGCTCAAGTCCCTGTTGAGTATGGCGTCATCAAGACTGGTTTTCGCATTATCTAAATGATCAATGTCAGTCTGTAAGAAAAATACCTTTTCGCCATCCAGTGATTTTAGATAGTTTTCGAATATTTTCGAAGATAAACTATCGTCAAGCGCGATATTTTTGTAATGGTACCGGCTAAGAACTCTAGCGGATAAAAGGGCTGCCTGGGACTGTTGTTCTAGCGGCATAAGCTGCTGGGCTGCCTGCGCTGCATTGAGCGCAGCCAGGGTAAACCACAGCAATA
>JBAQWL010000181.1:0-11906 GCA_049298895.1 Gallionella sp. | reverse complement strand
GAGCCATTCCGGTTTTTTTATTTGCTGCCGCTCGACACAAATGCAGACAGAGATATATGCGAATAAAGTACTCTGAGATGAAACCATGAAAAAAATGGCTGCCGTGTTGGCATCCATCGCAATGCTGCCTATGATAACTTCGGTCCATGCGGAATCAAACAGTCTGAAATCCCAAACCTGCAATAACATTGGCTTGTCTTTTTCCGCATACCAATACCAAGAGCCGGGGATCATGTCTTTGAAGGGGGTGAAAACGGGACTGGATCTGGATGCTGTCAAAATATTGCAGAACGATCAGTTCACGCGCGGCGACCTGCGCTATGCCATTGGCTCGGTTGATTACAATAGCAATAACACAGGCAGTACAAGCGGGGAGCTAGATTGGTATTTCGAGGTCAGAGGTTTGATTGGTAAAGACTGGGCGATCAATGGAGCGGTGCTTGCAGCCTACACTGGCGTCGGTTACCGCTACCTGTTCGATGATGGGCGGGGGATTACCAGCACCGGCGCTGCGGGGTATCGTCGTGAAAGCAATTATCTCTATTTGCCCATCGGCATCATTCATCGCATAGCGCTCAAGGATCAGGCAAGATTGGTGAGCACCTTGGAATACAACCATCTGCTAGCAGGCAAACAAACTTCCAGTCTGTCTGATATCGGTCCGCTCAAAGATGTGACTAACAATCAGAACAGCGGTTATGGCCTGAAGTTAAGCATCATGTATGAGAAAGGCAATTGGGCAATCGGCCCCTACACACACTACTGGAATATCGACCAATCAGATACGGCACTAGTGTACCGCCAAAATGGCGTTCTATATAAAATTGGTTGGGAGCCGAAAAACAATACCGTAGAGTTCGGCTTGAAGGTCGGTCAGCAATTTTGAAGCATTTCGAACTTTTTCCCCCGGCGCTGAGGGGAAGTTTTGCATTACTCCACCTCGCCACCCTTGCCCTAGTGTTGCATTGATAAAGCAAACACATGGCACGTTAATCATGTCGCCTGTTACTATAATCTTTTCATTTTCGCGTTGACTTGCTGGTGAGAGTTGGGTAGCGTATCCCCCGTTAACCATTACGAATAGCAAGCTTTTCCCGTTAACCAACCCAGTGAGTAAATAATGAATAAAATCGCTATTGCCATATTGCTATCCGCATTTATTGCTGCACCCTGCATTGCTAAAGATATGTACGCTGGAGTCAATATTGGCTCGGCCAAGATCGATACACCAAACTATGACTCCAGTACTTCATATGCACTTTTGGGTGGATACAACTTCAATGAAAATGTTGCCGCAGAAATTGCGTACAGCTACTTTGGCAAAGAGGGGGGGGTGGGCATCACCTCTAAGAGTAGTGCAACGAGCATTAGCGGCGTGGGCTCTTTCTTGGACTTTAATCCAATCACATTGTTTGGCAAATTGGGTTTTGCTTCATCACTACTGGATCTTGAGAACCTCCCCTCACTAAGGAAAAGGGGGTTAACCTATGGTTTTGGCGCTCAATTCGATGTTGAGGATGGTAGTCGTGCCGGTTTCATTCGAATTGGTTACGACGTTTATAAAGTACAGGACGACAATGGTGTAACGCTTAGCCAAAGGGTAATAAGTGTTGGCTTTATTACCAGATTCTAATCAAGCTTATTGAAGAAAAAGCCGGAACCAGCCCGGCTTTTTTGTTACCTGAATAACACCCCAACTACAATCCCAAGGTACTCCACATCGCATCCACCTTGGCTTTCACCGCCTCGTCCATCACGATGGGTGTGCCCCATGTGCGCTGCGTTTCGCCCGGCCATTTGTTGGTCGCGTCCAACCCCATCTTGCCACCCAGCCCGGATACCGGACTGGCAAAATCCAGATAGTCGATCGGCGTGTTGTTCACCAGCAATGTGTCGCGCACTGGATCGACACGAGTAGTGATCGCCCATATCACTTCTTTCCAATCGCGCACATCGATGTCGTCGTCCACCACGACGATGAACTTTGTGTACATGAACTGCCGCAGGAAGCTCCAAATGCCGAACATCACGCGCTTGGCGTGTCCGGGGTATTGTTTCTTGATGCTCACCACGGCCATGCGATACGAGCAACCTTCTGATGGCAAGTAGAAATCCACAATTTCGGCAAACTGTTTTTGCAACAAGGGTACAAACACTTCGTTGAGCGCCACCCCCAACATGGACGGTTCATCTGGCGGCTTACCAGTATAGGTTGAATGGTAGATAGGATCGCGGCGCATGGTAATGCGCTCGATAGTAAAAACCGGAAATTTTTCCTGCTCGTTGTAGTAGCCGGTATGGTCGCCGAATGGGCCCTCCAGTGCCATTTCATCCGGATGGATCACGCCTTCCAACACAATCTCGGCGGATGCCGGCACCAGCAAATCGCTGCCTATACACTTGACCAATTCTGTCTTGCTGCCACGCAACAATCCAGCGAACTGATATTCAGATAACGAGTCCGGCACAGGTGTAACGGCTCCCAATATGGTCGCGGGATCGGCACCTATCACCACTGCGACAGGGAACGGTTCGCGTAGATGTACTTTACGCCAATCCTGAAAATCCAGCGCGCCTCCACGGTGTGCTAGCCAGCGCATGATGACTTTGTTCGGTGCAATCACCTGCTGGCGGTAGATACCGAGATTCTGGCGCTCCTTGAGTGGCCCACGCGTGACCACCAGACCCCAGGTGATCAGTGGTGCGATATCGCCTGGCCAGCAGGTCTGTATCGGCAGCTTGTTCAAGTCCACCTCCTTGCCTGCCCACACGATTTCTTGGCATGGCGCGCTGAACAGGATTTTGGGTGACATGTTGAGCACTTGCTTCAATACCGGCCATTTTTCCCATGCATCCTTCAGTCCTTTGGGCGGTTCTGGTTCTTTCAGGTAAGCCAGCAATTTGCCCACCTCGCGCAATGCAGCGGTGGACTCTTCGCCCATACCCAATGCAACGCGGTACTGCGTACCGAACAGATTGGCCAAGACTGGTATTTTGCTTGAGGGCATGCTGTGCCCCGTGACGTTCTCGAACAGCACTGCCGGACCTTGAGCGCGCAGTACGCGATCACAGATCTCGGTCATTTCCAGGTTTGGCGAAACGAGTGCATTGACGCGCTTGAGTTCGCCTATTTTTTCCAGCTGGGCGATAAAGTCGCGCAGGTCGTGATATTTCATTGATTACCCCCTAACCCCTCTCGACCTCCCCCTGATAAGGGGAGGAACTCTCGCCCCCTGATGAAATCACGACCTATTAGACTAAGATGTCAAAAAACGATAGCCAAATTACTGGTTATGACCAGGGTGATTGAGAAAATTTAATAAAATTTCGCCTCACCTTCAGGGCGAGTTTTAAAGCGTTTATGCAGCCAGAAATATTGTTCGGGCATCTCCAGCACGCGCTGTTCGATGAATTCGTTCATGCGGCGCGTATCGGCGATATCGTCTCCGCTCGGATAATTCTCCCAAGCCGGATAAAAGGTCAGCGTATATCCTGCACCACCCGGCAATAAACGCGTAATACAGGGCAGGACTTTCGCACCGGTCAACTGGGCAATGCGCGGCACCGAAGTCATCGTCGCGGCGGGCACGCCGAAGAACGGAATGAACGCGCCATCCCTGATACCTTGGTCCTGGTCCGGGGGATAGATGAATGGACAGCCCTCGCGCATGCCTTTTAGAATTGGGCGCAGCCCCTGCTGACGCGAATAGAGACGCTGGTTGCGGAATCGGGCGCGCTTCTCCAATAGCAATTTGGTCAGGTAGAGATTCTTCTGGTTCGCATACATGCACACTGTATCGGTATGCTGCGCAACCCATTGTCCACCAGCATCCATTCCAACGAAATGCGGTGTCAACAGGATGGATGGCTTGCCTTTCACAGCATCAAAATGCTCCGCACCCTCGACGCGAATCAAGCTATTGATGTACCCCGCACTCGACCACCACAAGATACTGCGTTCTAACAGACCACGACCGAACATCTTGAAATGATCGCGCAGAAGTTTTTTACGCGCCGTATCGCGCATGCCGGGAAAACACAGCTTGAGATTGATTTCTCCAACCTTGCGGCGTTCCGCGGCCACAAAAAAAAGCAGAAACCCGATACTGTTGCCAATCTCCACGATGATACGGAATGGTAGAAAGTGAATTAACCACAACATAAAAACACCCAGGCGCCCCAGCATTACTGTTCCTTGGTTACATTCGGTGGTAGTACACCGCGCGGAATTTTGTAACGGTTATAACTCCACAAGTATTGCTCTGGATGATGACGAATCACCACCTCCAATGCACCGTTAATTTGCTGTGGAATAGACCGTGATACATCAATAGCCAAAGGTGAAAAGTGCAACTCATAACCTGCTCCTTTAGGAAGGCGCTCGCAGTAACACATTACCACCTGCGCACCGCTGGCCTCCATCAAGCGCCCGATCAACGTCATCGTATATGCAGGACGACCGAAGAATAGTGCCCACTCACCTTCGCCGTTGCCCGGCACTTGATCAGGTAACACGCCGATGATCTCGCCGCGTTTGAGCGCCTTGAGCAATTGACGCACGCCACCCAAGTCGGTCGGCACCAATTTCATCTTTCCACGCTCCCGACCTTCATGCATCAGGGTATCCAAAAATTTCAAGCGTGGCGGGCGATACATGCATATCATCGGCATACGCTCAGCAATATACAAACTAATAACCTCGAAACAACCAATATGCGGCGTCAGCACAATTACACCTTTGCCTTGTGTGTGTGCCGCCTCAACATGCTCCCATCCATGGCACTCTTGGACACTGGCTACCACTTTTTTCAGCGAGCGCCGCCACACCCAAGGTAGCTCAGACACGCCCTTGCCCGCTTCACCAATGTTGGCATGCAGCAATTTTCGCAATTCTGGTTCGGAGTCGCCTATGCCTGACTTGCGCAGGTTCTCCCGCAAACGCGCTGCATAGCGCCGGGAAAACAGATAGATCACCCAGCCGAGTCCAGTGCCGAACCACGACAATGCCGGCAAAGGCAAGCGTGCCAGCAGGTCAAACAATCCAACCATCAAGGTAGAAACCATAAAGTCTAGGGGTGTAGAAGGTTTTGCTATAATGCGCGCCAATTTAACGGTCTAAAGTAGTCAAACGGAGAGCTATGATCAAATATTTTTTTACATCCGAATCTGTGTCCGAGGGCCATCCGGACAAGGTATCCGACCAAATTTCCGATGCAATTCTGGATTCGATTCTAACGCAAGACCCCTATGCGCGGGTAGCTGCTGAAACGCTGACCAATACCGGACTGGTCGTTCTGGCGGGTGAAATTACCACGACCGCCAACGTTGATTACATCCATGTCGCGCGCGAGACCATCAAGCGCATCGGCTATGACAACACCGAATATGGCATCGATTACAAGGGCTGCGCGGTGCTGGTGGCCTACGACAAGCAGAGCCCGGACATCGCTCAGGGCGTAGATAGAGCGTCTGATGACTACCTGAATCAAGGTGCCGGTGACCAGGGGTTGATGTTCGGCTACGCCTGTGACGAAACTCAGACGCTGATGCCGCTGCCCATTTACCTTTCCCACCGTATCATGCAACGTCAGGCACAATTGCGCCACGATGGGCGTTTACCCTGGTTGCGTCCGGACGCAAAGTCTCAAGTGACGATCCGCTACGAGGATGGCAAGCCCCACTCCATAGACACCGTAGTGTTATCGACACAGCATTCCCCGGAAATGACGTTGGATGCGATACGCGAAGCCGCGATCGAAGAGATCATCAAACCTATCCTGCCGAAAGAACTCGTCAAAGGCAACATCAAATATCTGGTTAATCCGACTGGCCGTTTCGTCATCGGCGGCCCGCAGGGTGACTGCGGACTGACCGGACGCAAGATCATCGTAGACACCTATGGCGGTGCTGCACCGCACGGTGGCGGTGCTTTCTCCGGCAAGGATCCTTCCAAGGTAGACCGTTCTGCGGCTTATGCCGGCCGGTATGTCGCCAAGAATATCGTGGCAGCGGGATTGGCCAGCAAGTGTTTGATCCAGATTTCCTATGCAATCGGAGTGGCCCAGCCCACCAGCGTGTGGATTACCACCTACGGCACCGGCAAAATCTCCGACGAAAAGATCTCCGAACTGGTGATGAAGCACTTCGACCTTCGTCCCAAGGGCATCGTGCAAATGCTCGATCTGCTGCGCCCGATCTATGAGAAGACCGCAGCCTATGGTCATTTCGGTCGCGAAGAACCCGACTTCACTTGGGAAGCAACCGATAAAGCGGAAGCGCTACGCGCAGACGCGGGCTTGTAAAGCCTCGCGCAAAGCACGCTTATCGGTTCTTCAGCGCAGGCTAACTTGGCTGTGCAAATTATGTGAGCACCAACGAACGGCCGAAGCTAAAACACGGGGAGGTATCAACTCTACGGCATTTGTCCGTAGTTTTGGCGCAGGCTTTGGAGAAATTCCTTTTTTCGTTTATAATCCGCGATCTCCGAGGGGTGCTGCAGCGGGTCTGGACAACCAGTCCCCCGTCAGGCTCGGAGTCAATACACGCTTCAACCGCACCCATTCATTGACCACTTATGAATGGAGCTCAAGATGAACGCTGCTACAAAAGAATTTACCGATTGTAAAATCGCAGATATCTCCCTTGCCGGATGGGGACGCAAGGAACTCGCCATTGCCGAAATCGAAATGCCCGGCCTGATGGCGATCCGCAAGGAATTTGCCAAAACCCAGCCACTGAAAGGCGCACGCATCACCGGCTCGTTGCACATGACCATACAGACTGGTGTGTTGATCGAGACGCTGATTGCATTGGGCGCGGAAGTTCGTTGGGCATCGTGCAATATCTACTCTACCCAGGATCATGCCGCCGCCGCCATCGCCACAACCGGCGTGCCAGTGTTTGCCTACAAAGGTGAATCGCTGACTGAATACTGGGACTACACCCACCGCATATTTGAATGGGCCGAAGGTGGGCTGTCTAACATGATTCTTGACGACGGCGGCGACGCAACGCTGCTATTGCATCTGGGTGCGCGTGCCGAAAAAGATGCAACGCTGCTGAACAAGCCCGGCTCGGAAGAAGAGACTTGCTTGTTCGCTTCGATAAAAGCCAAGCTGGCTACCGACAAAACTTGGTATTCCACCCGTCTCGCCGCGATCAAGGGTGTTACCGAGGAAACCACCACCGGTGTGCATCGCCTGTATCAAATGCATGAGCGCGGCGAACTGAAGTTCCCGGCCATCAACGTGAACGATTCCGTAACCAAGTCAAAGTTCGACAACTTGTACGGCTGTCGCGAATCACTGGTGGACGGCATCAAGCGCGCCACCGATGTAATGATCGCCGGCAAGATCGCAGTGATCGCCGGTTATGGCGACGTAGGCAAAGGTTGTGCGCAAGCCATGCGCGCGCTGTCTGCACAGGTCTGGGTGACCGAGATCGACCCGATCTGCGCGCTGCAAGCGGCAATGGAGGGCTATCGCGTCGTCACAATGGACTATGCCTGTGAGCACGGCGACATTTTTGTCACGACCACCGGCAACTATCATGTGATCAATCACGATCATATGAAAAAGATGAAGAATCAGGCCATTGTGTGCAATATCGGACACTTTGATAACGAGATCGACGTCGCCTCGCTCAAGCAATACAAGTGGGAGAACATCAAGCCGCAAGTTGACCATGTGATCTTCCCGGCCGGAAACGGAAAGCTGGAAAAACGTATTCTGCTGCTGGCCGAAGGCCGATTGGTGAACCTAGGTTGCGGTACCGGCCACCCATCCTATGTGATGTCTTCCTCCTTCGCCAACCAGACTATCGCACAGATCGAGCTGTACACCCGCACCAAGGAATATCCTATCGGCGTGTACACTTTGCCCAAGCATTTGGATGAGAAGGTCGCACGACTGCAACTGACCACACTGAATGCGCAACTGAGCATGCTGACAGATCAGCAGGCAGCCTATATTGGTGTGCCTAAGGAAGGTCCGTACAAGGCCAACCACTACCGTTATTAAGCTACAAGCATGGCTTCCGCCCGTAATGAATTTGTCGAATATGTCGTGGAGCTTATGACGGGATGGGCATCGGTATCGGCGCGTAAGATGTTTGGTGGCTATGGCCTGTACCACGAAGGACTAATGTTTGCGCTGATCGCGGAAGACCAGCTCTTCTTCAAGACCGATGCGGACAATGAATCACAATTTGAGCGGGCAGGCAGCCATCCGTTCGTTTACACCAGCAAAACACGGATCGTGCAGATGTCCTACTGGTCGGCACCGGAAGCCGGTCTGGAATCTGCTGCTGAAATATGTGACTGGTGTCAATCAGCTTACGGTGCAGCGTTACGGGCGAATGCGGTGAAAGCAAGCAAACTCGGAAAAGTGAAACGCAAATGAAACTGCAATTAGAACTATTGTTAATCTGGATACTCAATTCTCTGGCGCTGCTTGCGGTTGCGAATTTCGTGCCGGGCATCCACGTGGATGGTTTCACCGCCGCCCTTATTGCGGCATTTTTCCTGGCGCTGGTCAACACACTGATCCGCCCGCTGTTAGTGCTGCTGACCTTACCCGTCACCCTGCTCACGATAGGACTGTTTATTTTCGTCATCAACGGGCTGCTATTCTGGTTCGTCGGTTCGATACTCAAGGGATTTTTAGTGGATAGTTTTTGGCACGGCGTATTAGGATCGGTGCTGTACAGCATATTTTCCTGGGCACTGTCTGCAGCAGCTGCACAATTGATGAGGAAGCCATGAGCAAGCCAGTGTTCAGTTTCGAATTTTTTCCGCCGCAAACACCTGAAGGCGTAGCAAAGCTTTCCTCAGCGCGCAAGCAGCTGGCACAACTCAGGCCGGAATTTTTCTCAGTGACGTTCGGTGCGGGTGGTTCCACGCAAGAGCGCACGCTGGAAACGGTGCAGCAAATCAAGGCCGAGGGCTATAACGCCGCACCACATCTGTCCTGTGTTGGTTCGACCCGTGGAAACATCATCGCTATGTTGAATGCCTACAAAGATATGGGCATCAATCGCATCGTGGCGCTGCGGGGAGACCTGCCGTCCGGCATGGCCACAACTGGCGAGTTCAAATACGCCAATGAACTGGTGTCATTCATCCGCGCACAAACCGGCGATCACTTTCACATCGAAGTGGCGGCCTACCCTGAGTTTCACCCGCAGGCAAAATCGGCGCACGAAGACATCCTGAATTTCAAACGCAAGGTCGCTGCAGGGGCGAATTCCGCCATCACGCAATACTTTTACAACGCTGACAGTTATTTTTACTTTGTCGACGAATGCCGCAAGCTGAGCGTCACCTTACCCATCGTGCCAGGCATCATGCCGATCGTGAAATTCGCCCAACTCGCGCGCTTCTCAGACGCCTGCGGAGCGGATATCCCGCGCTGGATGCGCCGCACGTTGGAAGGTTATGGCGACGATATTGAATCGGTGCAAGCATTTGGTCTGGATGTAGTCACGCAACTTTGCGAAAGACTCATTGCTGGCGGTGCGCCTGGGCTGCATTTTTACACGCTCAATCAAGCCGTGCCTAGCATGGCAATCTGGAAACGGCTGGGGTTGCCGTAAGAGTTGGCCACTATGATTTTCTCCACTCTCTCTCAATCCAACCGCTACACCGTACTCCATCCGCAATTTCAGATTGCGTTTGAATACATCCGCAGCACCGACATGATGTCACTCGCTCCGGGGCAGTACCCCATTCACGGTGATGGTCTATTCGCCATCGTTGAACATATGCCGGGACGAACACGCGCAGTGGCGAAACTGGAGTGCCACCGACGTTACATTGACATTCAGTTGGTGCTGGAGGGGGTGGACGAGATGGGTTGGAAACCGTTGGCGGATTGTCACAAGCCGGTGAGCGATTACCAGACTGAGCAGGATATCCAGTTTTTCCACGATGCGCCTGCGACATGGATCGCCGCACCAACTGGTGCATTCTGCATCTTCTTCCCGGAGGATGCACATGCTCCGCTGGTGGGAGAAGGAATCATCCGCAAGGTGATTTTCAAGATCGCGGTGAAATAACGAAGTTCCAGTAGTTATCAAGCAACAGCGGCAGAATACTCACTGCTGATTATGCCCTAAAAAGAAATTTTGACACCAATATTGGCGCCTTCGTCCAATAGCGCATCCGGTGACAGCTTGAGACCCAGCTTGATCTTACGATAGCCAACATAGGCAACCGCCTGTGGTATGACCTCATAATCCAGCTTCAAGCCCGTTTCGATATAGCGGTTTGCGTCACCAAAAGTGACAATATTGGGGGACAAGTAGATCAGACCGGTAATGCCAAAACGCGTATCGGTAAATGGCGAGAAACGTACCAGCCCGCCTATTGCCAGAGCCCTGGCATGATTGTTCTGCGCCTTGGCGACCAAGCCCTTTACACCGACCCCCACTGTGACTCCAGGCGCGCTACTGCCCACTTCGTCCTGCACCAATATTCCCAAATCGCCAAGCGTATTGTTCTTATTGGTGTACAGAAAGCCCAAGTGCATTTCTGATCTTCCAAGGGTATCGCGACCCATCGAAGCACTGTACTGAAATTGAGCGCTGGCATCGCGCACATTGATATCGATAACATCAGCTAAAGAGGGAGTACTGACTGCAAACAATGAAAGTGCAAAAATACGGCGCAAAAACATAACTTCACTCCTAAAAATATTTATGTAAGGTCGGTTCGAGGATGAAAAAATACAGATCTAACTTTAGCAAGAATAACACAGACGATACGCATAGCGAATAGACCTTGCATGTGCCTGGCAAGGCTCTATTTTAGATGTTGGTTGCAAGGCAATTGCCAACCACTTAGTCAAAAACCACATCGCCGTCTGCAACAGGTTGACCATACTGAATGTTTTTGAAATCAAACAGCTCGCTGTCCAGCAAATGAGAAGGCGCAACATTCTGCATCGCGGTGAAGATAGTCTGACTGCGTCCCGGATATTCAAGCTCCCATGAGGCAAGCATTTCCTTAATATTTTGGCGCTGAAGATTTTCCTGCGCACCACACAGGTTGCACGGGATGATTGGGAACTCCATACCGCGAGCATACCGGGCAATATCTTTTTCAGAACAATTGGCCAGCGGACGGATCACGATGTGGTCGCCCTTGTCGGTGACCAACTTGGGTGGCATGGCCTTAAGCTTGCCGCCAAAGAAAATGTTCAGGAACAGCGTCTCGATCATGTCGTTGCGGTGGTGACCAAGGGCAATTTTGTTCGCTCCGAGCTCGCTCGCCACGCGGTAGATGATGCCACGCCGTAGCCGCGAGCACAGTGAACAGGTAGTTTTTCCCTCGGGTATCTTTTCCTTGACGATGGAATAAGTGTCCTGGGTTTCGATGTGGTATTCCACACCCAAAGATTCCAGATAATTCGGTAACACATCAACCGGGAATCCCGGCTGCTTCTGGTCGAGATTCATCACCACGATACGAAAATCAATCGGTGCGCGCTTGCGCAAGCTCAGCAGAATGTCCAATAGCGTGTAAGAATCCTTGCCACCGGACAAGCACACCATCACGCTATCGCCCTCTTCGATCATATTGTAATCCGCAATCGCTTGGCCGACCCTATGTTCCAGCCGCGCCCGGAGGCGATTGAAGTTAGTGGAGTGTGGCTCGAAATGTATGGGTTCAATAATATTGTTCATCGTTAGGCTCACAAAATTAAACTTAGGGTATTTACCCCCTCCAATTCACTTTGGATCAGGGAGGGCTTGGAGGGGTTTGGGTAAAAACTCTTAAATATTGATACTACGCCCGCCATCCACTGCGATAACCTGTCCGGTAATGTAAGGTGCATCGCCCAATAAAAATAATACAGTGCCTGCAATATCATCCGGCTCACCTTCACGCTTGAGCAGAGTGTGAGCGA
>JBAQWL010000180.1:0-2720 GCA_049298895.1 Gallionella sp. | reverse complement strand
GAAGAAGCCCGAGTGGATCAAGGTGCGCCTTGGCGACGGCAAACGCTTCAATGAGGTCAAACAGGCGCTGCGTGCGCACGGTCTGCACACGGTGTGCGAGGAGGCGTCCTGCCCGAACATCGGGGAGTGCTTCGGCAAGGGCACTGCCACCTTCATGATCCTCGGCGACCTGTGCACGCGCCGCTGCCCGTTCTGCGATGTGGCGCACGGCAAGCCGCTGCCACCGGACATCCACGAACCGGCCAACCTGGCGCGCTCGATCGGCCTGCTCAAGCTCAAATATGTGGTCATCACCAGCGTGGATCGGGACGATCTGCGCGACGGCGGTGCACAGCATTTTTCCGATTGCCTGAGCGCGATACGCGCCAACTCGCCCGCGACGCGTCTGGAGATCCTGGTGCCGGATTTTCGCGGCAGGCTGGATGAGGCGCTGGATGCGCTCTCCACCAGCCTGCCCGATGTGCTGAACCACAATCTGGAAACCGTGCCGCGCTTGTATAAACTAGCTCGTCCCGGCGCGGACTATGCCCACTCGCTGAAGTTGCTCAAGGATTTCAAGGCGCGTTTCCCGAGCATCCCGACCAAGTCTGGCTTGATGTTGGGCTTGGGCGAGACCGACGAAGAGGTGCTGGAAGTGATGCGCGACCTGCGCGCGCACGATGTGAACATGCTCACCATCGGCCAATACCTGCAGCCATCGGACGGACACTTGCCGGTGCTGCGTTATGCGCCTCTGGAAGCCTTCACGATTTTCGAGCAAGCTGCAAAAGAAATGGGGTTTAGCCACGCCGCCTGCGGGCCGATGGTGCGCAGCAGTTATTTCGCCGACGAGCAGGCACATCAGGCGGGCGTAATTTAAGGAACTATCGGCGTGCGGCTAAGTCTCAGAACGCTACTTGGTCATTAAACCCAAGCGAATGGATGCGATTTGATTTACATCAATGCGTTGCTCATCGTTAAGCGTAAATTGCGCCTATTATTTTCATCCAAGGAGACTATTATGAAAGCTTGTCATCTGATCGCAATCGCTACTTCCTTGTCCTTTTCTGCCACTGCTTTTGCCGCAAGTGATGCCGAGGCGCTATTCAAGAAAAACAACTGCAGTATGTGCCATGCCGTTGCCGGTGCATCATTGGGCCCGTCCTTGAAAGACATTTCCGCCAAATATGCGAAAGCCGAAGGTGCACAGACTCAACTGGAAGCGAAGGTGCGTAACGGAGGTAAAGGGTCGTTTGGTGAAATGCCTATGCCCCCCACGCCCAAATCGGCCAGTGATGAAGACATCAAGGTTCTGGTTGGTTGGATACTGATGCGATAATATAGGTTGACTGCTGCCAGGCAGCAGACGATAGCTTTGCCGATCTTCTCAGTGGGATAATCTTGGTATAATTGGCAGCGTTCCTTTTGTCGGCATGGTTCTTTGCCGGTTGGTGCCGTTCGTATTTTTTCACAGGAGTTCATTATGAAAGTTCGTTATCTCATAGCCATGGCAGCTGCCTTGACTGTTTCTACCGCCGCTTTTGCCGTTGATAAGGAAGAGACACTTTTCATCGAGGGTAACTGTAATAATTGTCATGCTGTTGATCATAAGACTGTCGGCCCGTCTTTGATAGAAATAGCTGCCAAGTATAAAGACGACAAACAAGCGCAGGAAAAGCTGGAGAAAAAGGTTCGTGCGGGCGGCTCAGGTTCGTGGGGAATTATGCCCATGCCTAAAACGCGACAATCATTTAGCGATGAAAATATCCAGCTGTTGGTGACATGGATACTGAAGCAAAAAGCAAAACCGGAAGCAGCTCAGAAAGCTGATGGGAAAACTGATCCAAAAAAATAGTAATTTGAGCTATCTGCACGACCAAGCCGACGTAAGTCGGCTTTTTCTTGCCCATGTCTTTCAGAGGTTGATTCCCTCAAGCTGTTATAATTCGCGGCAAATTTTCACGCACTCATCAATGAACATCCTTTACGAAGAAGACGGCAATTTCAAGGTCGGCAGCATCATGACCGATAACACAACCTCTTTTCAGATCGAGAGCGTATCGGGTAAACGCAGCAAGGTTAAAGCAACCAACGTGATGCTGCACTTTGCCCAGCCTGCGTTGGGCGATTTCCTGGCACAGGCTGAGACTATCGCGGCGGGAGTCGAAGTGGATTTCCTGTGGGAATGCTGTCCGTCAGATGAATTCGGCTTTGAGCAAATCGCCATCGAATATTTTGGTCATACCCCCAGCCCACTGGAGGCGGCAGCCGCTTTGATACGACTGCATAGCGCGCCGATCTATTTTCACAAGAAAGGCAAAGGCCGCTATCGCGCTGCACCACCAGATGTGCTCAAAGCCGCCTTGGCCGGAGCCGAGCGCAAGCGCCAACAGTTGGCGTTGCAAGCGCGCTATACCGAACAACTCAGCCACTTCACGCTACCGCCCGAGTTTACCGAACACCTATCGCAGCTGCTCTACAAATCCGATCGCAACACACTGGAAGTTAAGGCACTGGAGGCAGCCTGCGCCGCAACACACCTATCCGCCGCACACCTGTTTGATCGCTGTGGAGCGATACCTTCCACACAGGATTATCATTTACAAAAATTCCTGTTCGAGCATTTTCCTAAAGGCACCACGTTCCCGTTTGTGGAGTTGAGCACATGGGAAGAGTTGCCGCAGGCCAATGTAAATGCCTTCAGTATCGACGATGCCACCACTACAGAAATCGATGATGCA
>JBAQWL010000179.1:0-10357 GCA_049298895.1 Gallionella sp. | reverse complement strand
TGCCGATGCGGTGTTCGTACAGTTGTTCGCGATCGGCGTGCCGCCCGATGCGGCGCGGCGCGAGCGCGATACGATGCAGCCGTTGACCGTCACGGCCACTACGCCCTACCCTAATCGCCTGAGCCTGCAAGCCAACCTGAAAGACTACGCCTGGCAAGTGGAATGGATGATGGCCGAAGGCGCACCTCTGGCTGCAATCAATGGGCGGCTGAGCGACCATATCGTGGGCATCAACGGCAAGCTGGAGTTCCCGAGGGAGTTTGTGCTCAACAGGCTAAAGTAAGGCGAAAAAACGCACGGAATGGTGAGGTGTAGCCCGGGAAATCTCGCCACTGTGCTATATTCGCACCGCTTAAATTTAACTTGCCATACAGATCATCATGACTACCGAACCTACCCTACCCCCGCAAGACGAAAGCCAGTTCTTCGCCGAACGCCGCCACAAGCTTGCTGAGATACGCAAGGCGGGCGTGGCTTTCCCCAATGACTTTACTCGCACCCACCTGGCGGGCGATCTGCATGCCAAGTACTGCGAACGCACCCATGACGAACTGGAAACCGATCAGATACGCGTCGCGGTAGCCGGGCGCATGATGCTGAAGCGGGTGATGGGCAAAGCCAGCTTTGCCACGGTGCAGGACATGAGCGGCAAGATTCAGTTGTTCATCAGCAACAATGACACCGGCGAGGATGCGCACGACGCATTCAAGCATCACGACCTGGGTGACATCCTCGGCGCGATCGGCGTGCTATTTAAGACCAAGACCGGCGAACTTTCCGTGCGCGTTTCGCAAGTGCGCTTGCTGACCAAGGCGCTGCGTCCGCTGCCGGAAAAATTTCACGGCCTGACTGATCAGGAACAGAAATACCGCCAGCGCTATCTCGATCTGATTACCAACGAGAATGCGCGCAAGGTGTTTATCACACGCACCAAAATCATTCAGGCGATACGTGACTTCTTCATCTGTCACGGATATCTGGAAGTTGAAACGCCGATGATGCATGCTATCCCGGGAGGCGCTGCAGCCAAGCCGTTTGAGACACACCACAATGCGCTGGACATGAAGATGTATCTGCGCATCGCGCCGGAGCTGTACTTGAAGCGTCTGGTAGTGGGCGGCTTTGAAAAGGTGTTCGAGATTAACCGTAATTTCCGCAACGAGGGCCTGTCCACGCGCCACAATCCCGAATTTACGATGCTGGAGTTTTACGAAGCTTATCGCGACTACCGCTACCTGATGGACTTTAGTGAGAGCCTGTTCCGTGAAGTGGCGCAAAAGGTTCTGGGCAAAACGCTGATCAGCTATCAGGGCAAAGAGCTGGACTTGGGCAAGCCATTCCACCGCTTGACGATGGTGCAGGCGATCCAGAAATATCACCCTCAATTCACTACCGGTCAGCTCAACGACCGCGAGTTCGTGATCGCCGAATTGCAGGACCTGAAGGCCAAATACAAACCTGCGGATGGGATCGGCGGTCTGCAACTGTCACTGTTCGAGGTGCTCGCCGAACCACAATTGTTCGAGCCAACCTACATCATCGATTATCCGGTAGAAGTCTCACCGCTTGCGCGCAGCAGCGACACTAACCCGGAGGTTACCGAACGCTTCGAGCTATTCATTGCCGGACGCGAAATCGCCAATGGCTTCTCTGAGCTAAACGATGCGGAAGATCAGGCAGCCCGTTTCGACGTGCAGGTTGCCGCAAAGGATGCTGGTGACGAAGAGGCTATGTTCAAGGACAACGATTACGTGCGCGCCTTGGAATACGGCTTGCCGCCAACCGCCGGGGAAGGCATCGGCATAGACCGCCTGGTGATGCTGCTTACCGACAGTGCCAGTATCCGCGACGTAATACTGTTTCCACAGATGCGCCCCGAATGATCATTATGGGATATGTAATTTTCACTAGTGGACAACAGCCAACAGTTCTTCTATCCTGATACCTCCTTCTATTCGTAAGGAGCTTAAAATGCAATGCAATACAGGAAATATTGATCGCGCCATACGTGCCATACTGGGCTTGGCACTAATCGCACTGGCCGCTACCGGAACAGTCGGCGTATGGGGTTGGATTGGCATAGTTCCACTGTTGACCGCTATCTTCAGCTTCTGCCCGGGATATGCAATCTTCGGCATGAGTACATGCCCACCGAAAAAATAATTATTCATCGGCTATCCCCGATAGGCCGCACATCTTGTCAGGAATTTTTTTCGTGTTCTGCCCGATGGCGAAAGGTATGGGTTACAAGCGCGGCTGCAGAACATTATATTCACGCCATGAGATTAATCCTGATATTAACTGTATTGACACTCGTTAGCTGCGCATCTGACAGGGGCGATGTGCGGATGCAGCGTGGTAATGCCGCAACCAATGGTCTCACGTCTTATGCTCAAAGCCTGATTGGCACACCCTACAAATATGGCGGAAATTCGCCTGATTCTGGCTTCGACTGCAGCGGGTTCATTGGCCATGTGTTTCGGTATTCCCAAGGGATCAGCTTACCGCGAACCACCAGTGAAATTAGGTATGCAGGAAAGCCTGTCCGCAAAAACGGGCTGCAAGCCGGCGACCTGGTTTTTTTCAATACCTTGAAACGTAAGTTTTCTCATGTCGGTATTTATTTGGGTGATGATCACTTCATCCATGCACCTAGCAGCGGGGGAAGCGTTCGCGTGGAAAATATGCAGGATAATTATTGGCGTCACAGATACAACGGTGCACGGCGAATCACCTTGCGGCTTTAGTCTTGCGCGCTGCTTTCAATTCCTCTGCCAACTGGAACACCGTCATCGCGTAAAAATCGCTATTGTTGTAGCGCGTGATAACTTCAAAATCATTGAGTACCAGCCATAATTCTTTACCCTCAGCCACCGTGAAGTCGAGCAGGCGTGCAGGTTGGTCCTGGGGTAGTATTTTTTGCGGCACTATCCCCACCGCCTTCCAAGCTGCGATAGGACGCTGGGCAGTAATCTCTCCGACCCAGGCTTTCTCAGCGACTTTTGCCCTCACGGCAATGGGTGTGCTGTTGATCCAGCCGTAGTTCTTCAGGTAATTGGCCACACTGCCTATCGCATCCGCCGGTTCGTTCAGCAAATCGACTTTTTGGTTTCCGTTGAAATCCACTGCATAGCTTCGATAGCTGCTAGGCATGAATTGTGGTATGCCCAGTGCGCCAGCGTAGGAACCAAGAATGGTATTCAAATCGAGCTGCTGATCGCGTGCCAACAGCAGGTAATTTTCCAATTCACTGCGAAAAAATTCCTTGCGGCGCGGAAAATCAAACGCCAGCGTGGTCAACGCATCCAGGGTACGAAAAGTACCCTTGTTTATACCGTAGATGGTTTCCACACCAATCAACGCAATAATGATCTCTTGCGGCACGTTGAATTCCTTCTCGGCACGTCGCAAAGTTTTCAGGTACTTTTTCCAGAATTCCAAACCATATCTCACACGCTGTGGATTAACGAAAGCAGCTCGATATTCCAACCACGGCTTGGAAGTTGCAGGGCGTAAAATCGCTTCGATCACCGCCGGCAGATGCTGCGCATTATCAAACACCATTTCCAGTTCGACACGATTGAAATGATGCCGAACTACCATCTCATCGATGAATTCAGGAATTCCAGGCAGGGTGACTGCGCTGGCTGAAGGTCCAGCGAAACTCACTGCAAGTGCAAAAATGTGGTAGTTAAATTTCATGGTATTTGGATTCTACCCGATGGGTGCTCGACAGACAGCCACAACTACTGGTAAATTCCAAGCTCTCATACCTTACAAAGATTCATGACATGGACAAATCCATACAGCATCATCGCCTCATCATCCTGGGCTCCGGCCCAGCCGGATATACCGCCGCTGTGTATGCCGCGCGCGCCAACCTTAGTCCGGCATTGATTACCGGATTGGCCCAAGGTGGCCAAATGATGACGACTACCGATGTGGATAACTGGCCTGCTGATGCGATGGGCGTGCAGGGTCCAGAACTGATGGCGCGCTTTCAGCAACACGCAGAGCGTTTCAACACGCTAATAATCTTCGATCATATTCACACCGCCAAACTTGAGCAAAAGCCGCTCCTGTTGCTTGGCGACGCGGGCAGCTATAGCTGCGATGCGTTAATCATTTGCACCGGAGCATCGGCTCAATACCTTGGCTTACCTTCTGAAGAAGCCTTTATGGGGCGTGGTGTTTCTGGCTGCGCAACCTGCGACGGATTTTTTTACCGTGACCAGGACGTGGCAGTAGTCGGTGGCGGCAATACTGCCGTGGAAGAAGCCCTATATCTTTCCAACATAGCAAAACATGTCACACTGGTTCATCGCCGCGATACTTTTCGCGCAGAACGCATCATGGTCGATCACCTCATGGAAAGAGTAAACGAAGGAAAAATCACGCTACAGCTCAACAGCACGCTTGACGAAGTGCTTGGCGATGCCAGCGGTGTCACTGGCATGCGAGTCAAGCTTGCTCAGAGCGGCGAAACGAAAGACATAACACTGCAGGGTGTTTTCATCGCTATCGGCCACAAGCCCAATACCGACATTTTTACCGGGCAACTGAAAATGAGTAACGGCTATATACAAACGCACGGTGGCTTGAATGGCAATGCCACAGCGACCAGTATTTCAGGGGTATTTGCGGCAGGTGATGTTCAGGATCAAATCTACCGCCAAGCAGTTACCAGCGCTGGAACAGGATGCATGGCTGCATTGGATGCAGATAAGTATCTCGCATCACTAGCCAAGATTTAGTGTGAAATCTGTGCTGCTACCGTGCTTGCAGCTAGTTGTCAAAAAGCAGGAGTATTGTGAAGAAGTTTCCACCAAATCGAGCTAACCAGATCGCACCTGATGATGCCGCTCTGTTCCGAGCGACAATCGGCGAGGTAAAACCGCTGGCCGAGCAAAATCGGATCAAACCGCAAAATCGACCGCGTAAATCCCTGCTGCGTCCGCCCGCTCCTCCGGCAGCGATAGCTGACACGCTGTCTGACGGGTACCCGTCCAAAAGTGTTTCGAATTTCGGTACGGAGGACGCTCCTTCTGAATTTTTACGCAATGGACTGTCACGCATGGCCTTACGCAAGCTGCAACGAGGTAATTGGCCAGTACAGGACAACCTCGACCTGCATGGCAACAACAGCGATGCAGCACGAAAATTGTTACAAGAGTTTCTACATGAAGCGGTTCAACGAAAGGTGCGCTGCGTGCTGGTGATACATGGTAAGGGAATAAACAGTAAAGATGGAAAAGCAGTGTTGCGCAAACTCGCACGCCACTGGCTTACTCAGCATCCTCATGTTATGGGATATTGCGATGCGTTGCCCAAACAAGGCGGCAGTGGTGCGGTGCTCGTGTTGTTGAAGAATAACTCCTAGCTTTTCTTGCTCATCACATAGATCAGGTACTCAAAGAACATTTCGCACCAGTCCTGATCGTTTTCCTTTAGTGAGTGGAGCAACTTTTTGGTCTCGGTTACTGGCCAATCTGGATTGTAAGAAACCAGCATTTTTTCGGGGTATAGCTTGAGCGAGGTGTTGAGCATCTCCGCCATTTTGCTGATTCCAGAGAGCATCAACGCAATATCCTGGTCAGTATCGATCTCTGCGGTCAGGTCACCGTACATTTTCGGGTTTTTCTTGGTGTACTCAATAAATTTGGTGAGTATATAAAAGAACTCGCCCTTATTATCTTTACTCACCGTATCACCCATCATGAACGGCATCACCGACAATTCCAGCCAGTAATAGCCCAACTTTGGATTGCGGTGCTTGGACACACCGATGTAACCTCCGCGCGCCTTGGCACGCTGAATACAATCTTCCAGCAATAGCTTGTCAGAGTTTCGCGTAGCAATATTATGGCCTTCAACAACTTCCGGCTTGACCAGAAAAAAATGGGGGGACTCTTCGTAGATTTTTCCTGAATGAATATTGGATCGATAATAAGAAGTGAACAACTTCAGTACAAATTCACCATTTTTCTCAATGTCATTATAGTTCGTGCTTCCGGCAACAGCTTTCTCGCCTTGCTTCATATCCTGCTCTCCTTAGCTCCTGAGGTTATCACCTCAGCCTAGCTATTCAAATTAAGGCCGCCATCATATGCTAAACTAATCCTGAAATTCAGCGGCTAGTGCCATTTTATTCTACTACTAAACTTGCCGCATCGACTACTCATACCAACGAAAGCGCAGGAGTTACTAATCATGAAACAATGCCTGACAGCCTTATTGATATTATTCAGTTTCAATGCTTCTGCTGATATCACCCGATGGGTGGATGAAAACAACAAGGTGCATTATTCTGATCAACCGCCGCCGGTCAACGTTAAAGTAAAACCCAAGACGCTGCGTTCGACTTCCAATTCCAACAGCTCCATGGATACAAGTAGCGCAGCGGAACCGCCCAAATCTGCCGCACCCAAAACCATCGCGGAGCGCGCGGCAGACTTGAGAAAAGCAAAACAAGCAAAAATGGAGGCTGCCGACATGGCCGCTCAAAAACAAGTCGAAGAAGAGGCATCAAAAGCCAACTGCACCAATGCGCAGCAGAGTCTAAAGTCTTTGCAGGATGGCTTACGTATTGTCGAACTCGATGCCAATGGAGAACGTGCCTATCTTGACGATGAACAACGCCAGGCGCGCATCACCAAAACCCAACAGGATATCAGCAAGCTCTGCAAATAGCGGCTAAGCTACCAATGGTTCATCGCGCATCCGAAGCGCCTCCTCAATATCGACAGCGACGACTTTTGATACACCCTTCTCCTGCATCGTCACGCCGACCAACTGTTGCGCTAATTCCATGGTGATTTTATTGTGACTAATGAACACAAACTGGGTGTGCTGCGCCATTTTCCTAATTAAATCACACAACCGCTCTGTATTTGTATCATCCAATGGCGCATCCACTTCGTCCAACAAACAAAATGGCGCAGGATTGAGTTGAAACAGCGAGAACACCAACGCGATTGCAGTTAGCGCCTTTTCTCCGCCGGACAATAAATGGATTGAGCTGTTTTTCTTGCCCGGCGGCTGCGCCATTACTTGCACGCCACTATCGAGTATTTCTTCGCCAGTCAGCACTAGGCGCGCCTCACCACCGGCAAACAGCACCGGAAACATTTCAGCAAGATGCTGGTTGACCTGATTGTATGTATCCATCAACAAATCACGCGACTCCTTGTCTATACGGCGGATAGCCTCTTCCAAAGTCGCCATCGCTTCGTTCAGATCCTTTGCTTGCGCATCCAAATAGGCTTTACGTTCTGTCGCGGTTTGTAATTCCTCAAGCGCCGCAAGATTCACTGCCCCTAATGCCTCGATATCAGCATTCAGACTATTCAATTCGTTCTGCAACGCAGATGGCTTGTTGTTGCCGCTTTCCAGCAGCGGTAATAACGATTGTTCATCGACACCCTGCAACTGCTCGGCCCATTGCTCAAAATATAAACGCGCCTCTTGCTCTTTGAGCGTCAGATCGTTGAGTTTTTCGCGTAGCGGATTAAGCTTGTGCTCGCAAGCGAAGCGCTCTTGTTCCAGCTTTTGCAAACTGACCGTTGCGTTCTCCAAAATGTTACGCGCAGTGGACAGAACCTCCTCGCAGGTCTGGCGGATTTGCAATGCCGCCTGTAACTGCTGCTTGGTGGTTTCATCCTCGCTACCCGCCAAGTCTGTGCGCAACTGAATCAAGCTCTGCTCAAACTGAGCTAGTGCTTCAGTAAGCTGTTGAATGTTGTGTTGCAAGTCGGCGATTTTTTCCTTACAGGTCTTGGCAAAGAAGCGCGCATCTTGCAATGCATGTTGCGCCTGCTGCGCCCGCTCGCGCTGCTCGTGCAATGCGACATCCTGGGAATTGGCTTTGCGCTGCGCCTCATCCACCTGGGTATGGAAAGTAGCATTCTGCTCCCGTAATGTCGTCGATTGATCGTCGATAGCCTGTTGCTGGCGTTGCTCACCCACCAGTAAATCAGCCAGCTCCTGCATTTCCTGCTCGATCTGCAAGGTGCGTTCCGCACTGCGCTCAAGTGCCTGATTGAGCTTGAGTATATTCATTTGCACGCTGTGCAGGCGTTGCTGCAAATCGTTCCCGGTGTTGCGCAACGGCGCGATTTGTGTTTCGATCGACTGATAGTGCTGTTCGGTTTGTGCGACCTGCTGTCTGGAATACTCTGCATTGCGATTCTGCTCTGCCAGTTCCTGCTCCAGCGTCTCAATCTCACGCTGCCTTGCCAGTACACCGTGCAATTGACTGTCCGGCGCGTGAAACAGCACGCTGTGCGCGCCGATCAAGTGCCCTTGCGGGGTAACGAACCAGCCACCCGCCGGCAACTGCTCGCGCTGCGCATAACCCTGTGCGAGATCCGTAACGGCATACACATGAGCCAGCCAATCGCGCATCACCGGAAGAACCTTCGGATCCTGGCACTGCACATAACTTATCAACGGTTTCAGTTCCACCACCCCGTTGAAATCACCCTCCCCACCTACAGTCGTTGTGAAAAGAGCGAGCTTTGCCGGAGGCGCATCGGCCCACATGGCGGAATCACCCAGCTCAGGGACGGCAAGTGCATTCAAACGTTCGCGCAATACCGCTTCCAACGCGTCTTCCCACCCGTTCTCGATGCGGATGGACTGCCACAGATGCGGCAGCTTATCCAGTTGGTGCTGCTGCAGCCATGCATTCAGATTCTTGTCGCTGTCTATCTGCAGCTGCAATTGCTGTAATGCATGCAAACGCGCCTCGGTCTGCGCCAGCATACGTTCCTGCTGTTGCAGTGAATCACGCTGATTTTGTCGCTGAACATCGGCATTGGGTAACTGCTCTTGCAGGCTCGCCAGTTTGTGCACTTGCTCGGCACGCTCTGCTTCGAGCTCAGTCAACTGCTGCTGCGCCTGTTGCAAAGCGCCGGTATCGGTCCCCGGCAGATTGTCTTTTTCCAGCAATAGCCGCGAGCGCCTAGATTCAAGCTGCTCGATGTTGCGTTGCAGATTGGCGCGCTGTGTATCTGCCAGCTGCAGCTGCTGCTCCAATTTAAGTTGTTCTCGTTGCAGCGCGTTGTAGCTTTCCTGAGCGATACGCGCTGCCTCTTCCGCCTGCGGCAGATTTTGCCCCTCAAGTTGCGCATGCTGCTCGGCTTCCGCCATCTTGACGACCGCGCCTTCCTGCTGGCGTTGCCAGTGCTCCAACAAAGAATTCACGCCCTGGCGTTGATGTTGCTGTTGTTCGATCTGTCGCTCGGTATTGGCAATCTGCTGGGTCAATCGCTGGCGTTGCTCGGCAACGTGCTTGATTTGCTGTTCCAGTCTGGCAATCTCGGTATTTGCCGTGTACAGCTCTCCCTGCTTGGCGTGCAGCGCATCGGAAAGCCGATAATGTTCGCTCCGAACGGTTTCCAATTGGCTTTCTATATCTCGTAGCCGCGCAGTTTCCGCTTCCAGTTCGATTCGTGTTTTTTCCCCGGCTTGAGTGAATCTGGCTCGCTGCGCTTCGGCTTCCTGCTTTTTCACCAGCCAGAACAAACGCTGCGTCGTGTCGCGCTGAGTCTCCAGCGCGCGGTACTGTTTTGCCACCTCGGCCTGCTCACCCAGATGCACCAGCTGCTTCTCGAGCTCCTGCAAAATATCGCTGACGCGCAATAGATTGTCGCGTGTATCCCCTAACCTCAATTCGGTCTCGCGACGACGATCGCGGTATTTGGAAACACCCGCCGCTTCTTCGAGGAAGACACGCAGTTCTTCCGGTTTGGCCTCGATGATGCGCGAGATCATGCCCTGCTCGATGATCGCGTAGGCGCGCGGGCCCAGGCCGGTGCCGAGAAAGATGTCGGTGATGTCCTTGCGCCGCACGTGCTGGTTGTTGATGTGGTAGCTGGAATCACCATCGCGCTGCAACACGCGTTTGATGGAAATTTCCGCGTAACTCGACCACTGTCCGGCAGCCTTGCCCAACGAGTTGTCGAAGATCAGCTCCACGCTGGCGCGCGATACTGGTTTGCGCTGGCTGGAACCGTTGAAGATCACGTCCTGCATGGTCTCGCCGCGCAGCGCGGAGGCCTTCGATTCGCCCAGCACCCAGCGCAACGCGTCGATCACATTCGACTTGCCGCAACCGTTCGGCCCGACCACGCCCACGATCTGGCCCGGCAGCGAGATGTGAGTTGGGTCAACGAATGATTTGAAACCGGCTAACTTGATTTGGGAAAGACGCAATTTATTGGGATTCCATGAACGGCACAGCGATATAATGCCTGCCATTCTAACCGAACCTGGCAGGCATACCAAATGGCTAAGCAACCGGATAAAACACTGGAAACCTTCCCCAACCCCCAACCCAGCCGGGACTACCATATCC
>JBAQWL010000178.1:0-6480 GCA_049298895.1 Gallionella sp. | reverse complement strand
GTGCCATGCAGTCGGCCGGCATTCGAGTTGCGCAAGTTAAGCGTGTTAGCATTATTTGCTTAAGAAGTAGTATAGTGGGCAATCAATATGTGGTGCTTTTCTGCTGGGGGGGTAGAGAATTATGGATGATATGCAAAAACAAGTTACGGAATTGCTCGAAAAGGCTATGAAACAACCGGGGGTAGCCGAAGTTGTGCAGTTGTATGAGAGTCAAAGAAATGCAATGAATGCTTACACTCAAGCTAGGCAGGCAAATGAGCCACACTGGATTGTGACATCCTCCACTACTTCATCTGGAGTGCATTAATGCCATCTTGGGGTGGGATTCTTCGCGAGATCACTGAATTTCAAAAATCAGATCCAGCACGCGCCTTTGATTTAGTGCGCCGTAAATACATTGCATCTCAGCAAGCTCATTCCAAGCGCGCAATCATTCTGTATGCAACCAAGTGGTCGCAACCTTCAGACAATATCCCCCCTAACATGACTTCGGTTTCAGAGGAGGACGTCCAAGGTCTCATGGAAGTCATTCATGGAATCAAAGAAACCAAGTTAGACCTAATTATTCATAGTCCGGGTGGTAGCCTTGCTGCCGCGGACGCATTCGTGCAGTATCTGCGTTCAAAGTTCGAACATATAAGGGTGTTTGTGCCTTATGCGGCTATGTCAGCTGCAACGATGATTGCATGCGCTGCAGATGAAATTGTAATGGGAAAACACTCATTTCTCGGCCCTATAGACCCACAATTTATCTTGAATACATCACTTGGCGTTCGTTCTATACCAGCGCAGACGATTATTGATCAGTTCGAAAAAGCCAAAGACGAATGCAAAGATCCTTCGAAATTGGCCGTCTGGTTGCCAATGCTGCAACAGTATGGTCCAGATTTGCTAATTCAATGCCAACATGTTCTTAGTCTATCAAAGACGTTAGTACATGATTGGCTCAAGACGTATATGTTTAAAGGGGTTGCAGATGGCGCCGAACGAGCTGATAGGATTGCCACATGGCTTGCGAGTCATACTGAATTCAAGATGCATGCAAAACACATAAATCGAGATTTACTTCGTGCGCGCGGGTTAAATATTATCAACCTCGAGGACGATAAAGCCCAGCAAGAATTTATTCTCTCAATATTTCACGCGACAACGCATACATTCGGCAATACGGGCGCAGTCAAGATTGTTGAAAATCATTTGGGTAATGCATACATTACCCAAATTCAGGAAATCATGATTCAATCACCACAAGTAGCGCGTGCTATGCCAATAACACCCTCTCCTATTCAACTTCCATCATTTACGAAAAAACATGGTCGTTAGGGTGCGCTGAGCCGGCTGGCGCATATCTCAATACTTGTACGTTCGCTTTCAAGAAAATCGAGTATCCGAAAAGTGTTGCGAAAGCAGTCATTCAATTGCAAGTTGCCGGCAGCTCAATAATGAATCCGGCTGCCAGTTCGAAATTGCCCAACCCAATATTTGTTCAATCGTGCTGTGCTGCAATTCAGCTGGTGGTTGCTGACGCAAGAACACCAGTGCGTCGAACAAGGCGGAAGCTGCGTTGTTTATTTCGACAGGCCGGGCGAGGGTTTGTTTGCTGAGCTTTTCGCCTTGTGCATTCACTACAACGGGCAGGTGCATGTAGGCCGGAGTTTTCAACCCCATCAACTTCTGCAAATATATCTGGCGCGGGGTGGAGTAGAGCAGGTCAGCACCGCGCACCACATTGGTGATCCCTTGTGCGGCATCGTCAACCACTACCGCAAGCTGGTAGGCGAACAAGCCATCGGCGCGCTTTACGACGAAATCGCCGATCTCATTTTTGAGGTGCTGGGTGATGCGGCCTTGCAGCTTGTCGATAAAATTTATGCGCGCATCGTTGACGCGTACCCGCCAAGCCCGCGCTGTCTTGCCTGGCGGCAGACCATTGCGGCAAGTGCCGGGGTATAACTGTCCGTCTATGCCATGCAGTGCCGAATCGGCGATCTCTTTGCGCGTGCAGCAACACGGGTACACCGCGCCCGCTTCTTTTAATCGCTGAAAGGCTGCTTCGTAGGCGGCAGTGCGTTGGCTTTGGTAAATGACCTCCTCATCCCAGTGCAGACCATAGGCTTCCAACGTGCCGAGGATGTCATCGGCAGCACCCTTGACGGTGCGCGGGGTGTCGAGGTCTTCGATGCGTACCAGCCACTTGCCTTGATGATGTTTGGCATCGAGATAGCTGCCGAGGGCGGCGACCAAGGAACCTAAATGGAGGGGGCCAGTAGGAGACGGGGCGAAGCGCCCACGATAATTCCGATCCAATTTCATTGGTGAAACTGTGTTGGCTTCCTCGCGAACTCCTGGTCGTGCTATGCGCACTGCCTGCGTCGTTCGCTTTGCGTAGCGGTCGATGCAAAGCATCGGGTAACCGCACGGCATACCCCTTGCGGGTGCGTTGCTGCCTTGTTTGACCTTCGAAATTGAATTGGAATAAGTTGTTTCAAGCAGGAACCGCCTCTTCAGCGAATTCCAGTTTCACCTTGCCATCCGCATCGACATCCACCGTAACCTTGCCACCGTTGGCCAGGCGACCAAACAGCAGTTCGTCGGCCAGCGCAGAACGTATGGTGTCCTGGATCAGGCGCGCCATCGGGCGGGCGCCCATCAGCGGATCGAAGCCGTTCTCGGCCAGATGGTCTTTGAGTGCGTCGGTGAACACGACTTCCACTTTTTTCTCGTGCAATTGTTCTTCAAGCTGCATCAGGAATTTGTCCACCACGCGCAGGATGACTTCATGATCCAGTGGCGCGAAAGAAATGATGCCATCCAGTCGGTTACGGAATTCCGGCGTGAAGGTGCGCTTGATGTCTGCCAACTCGTCACCGACTGCACTGCTCTGGGTGAAGCCGATCTGGCTCTTGTTTAGCGCTTCCGAACCCGCGTTGGTGGTCATGATGATGACCACGTTGCGGAAATCGGCCTTGCGTCCGTTGTTATCGGTGAGTGTGCCATGATCCATCACTTGCAGCAGGATGTTGAATATATCCGGGTGCGCCTTTTCGATCTCGTCGAGCAACAGCACCGCATGCGGTTGTTTGCTGATGGCCTCGGTGAGCAGACCGCCCTGATCGAAACCGACATAACCGGGCGGCGCGCCGATCAGGCGCGATACGGCGTGGCGTTCCATGTATTCGGACATATCGAAGCGATGCAGTGGCATACCCATCGCATAGGCGAGTTGGCGCGCTACTTCGGTCTTGCCGACTCCGGTCGGTCCAGAGAACAGGAAGCTGCCGATCGGTTTTTGCGGATTGCCGAGACCACTACGCGACATTTTGATGGCAGTAGCGAGTGTGTCGATAGCTTTATTTTGACCGAACACCACGGCTTTTAAATCGCGACCCAAAGTTTTTAAAGTGTTGCGATCATCGGAAGTAACGCTGTGCGGCGGGATGCGCGCGATTTTGGCAATGATTTCCTCGATCTCGTGCTTGCCGATGATTTTTTTCTGTTTTGATTTTGGCAGGATGCGCTGTGCGGCACCCGCTTCGTCCAGCACGTCGATGGCTTTGTCAGGCAAATGGCGGTCGTTGATGTAGCGTGCAGAAAGTTCTGCCGCGCAAGTAATAGCGGCTGCGCTGTATTTGACACTGTGGTGCTCCTCGAAGCGGGTCTTCAGGCCGCGCAGGATAGCAATGGTTTGTTCGACGGAAGGCTCCGGTACATCGATCTTCTGGAACCGGCGTGACAGCGCGTGATCTTTCTCGAAAATACCGCGATATTCCTGATAAGTGGTCGCGCCTATGCATTTCAACAGGCCGTTCGATAACGCCGGTTTGAGGAGATTGGATGCATCCATAGTGCCGCCGGATGCCGCGCCTGCGCCTATCAGGGTGTGGATCTCATCGATGAAAAGTATCGCATTCGGGGCTTCCGCGAGCTCTTTTAGTACGGCCTTCAGGCGTTGCTCGAAATCGCCACGATACTTGGTGCCGGCCAGCAATGCACCCATATCGAGCGAGTACACATGTGCCTCACGCAGGATTTCCGGCACATCACTTTCCACGATGAGCAGTGCCAAACCCTCGGCGATTGCGGTCTTGCCGACCCCGGCCTCTCCCACCAGTAGCGGGTTGTTTTTGCGGCGACGGCAAAGCGTTTGGACGACGCGCTCCAGTTCGGTTGCGCGTCCGATCAGCGGGTCTATTTTTCCAGACAATGCCTGTGCGTTCAAATCCAGAGTGTAGCTCTTCAGCGCACCGCCGGAACTTTGCTCTTGCTCCGACTCCGCTTCACTTTGCGGTTTGGTTGGTGTGCCCGGTCGGGTCTTATCGATGCCGTGGGCGATATAGTTCACCACATCCAGGCGATTGATATTGCGCTGAGTAAGGAAATACACCGCATGCGAGTCTTTTTCACCGAACAGCGCGACCAGGATATTGGCACCAGTCACTTCTTTTTTGTTGGTGGACTGGACATGCAGGATGGCGCGTTGTATGACACGCTGAAAACCAATTGTTGGCTGGGTATCCACTTCTTCATCACCCGGCGTAATTGGGGTATGGGTAGTGATGAAATCGGCCAGGGCCTTGCGCAGTTCATCGATGTCAGCGCCGCAAGCGCGCAACACCTGTGCAGCGGAACCGTTGTCCAGCATCGTGAGCAACAGGTGCTCGACGGTGATGAACTCATGACGCTTCTGGCGGGCTTCAACGAACGCCAAATGCAAACTTACTTCCAGTTCCTGTGCAATCATTTTAAGGGTACCTCTAAAAATTCAGATTTCTTCCCAACTGCTGAAACTACTGGTGAAACGATTAGCCATCCGACTAAGCAACCAGAAGACGGTTGCCGAGAAACGGCAACCCAGTAGCTGGTTATGCTGTACTGCAAAAAATTGCTTGCCTGCATTATGAGCGAACCCTAAATTTATTGAGCCGCCCTTTAATTTTCTTCTATGCCGCATCGTAGCGGATGCCCATGCTGCTTTGCAAGCTCTGTTACTTGCTTCACTTTGCTTTCGGCGACATCGTGCGAATAGACGCCACAGATCGCCGCCCCCTTATTGTGTACTTCGAGCATGATTTGCAGCGCACGTTCACGATTCATTGCAAAAAAACGCTGCAACACCTCAATCACGAACTCCATCGTGGTGTAATCGTCATTGTACAAAATCACTTTGTACATGCGCGGGGGCTTTGTTTTTGCCCTTTCTGGCGCGAGCACCGAACTGCTTTGTTGTTTGGCGGCCATATTCTATAAGGTGTATTTTGATGCTTCCTGCCAAGCATACTTGATGATTAAAGGCGATTTTTCAAGTCTAATTGAAAAATATTCTATAAACCACTTGACGGAATTAGTTAATTCAGAGTAAAACGCGCGCTGGTGTTTGATTCAAAGTATCTGCAGTACTGGTTTTGCTGTGTGCGATCTTAGATTCAAACAGTTTCGCGGGGGATTTCCCCGTTTTTTAGTAAGGAAGTAATCACATGGCAACCGGTACAGTTAAATGGTTCAACGATGCAAAGGGCTTCGGTTTTATCACGCCCGATGACGGCAGCGAAGATTTGTTTGCACACTTTTCTGCAATTAACATGAGCGGTTTCAAGTCGCTTAAAGAAGGCCAAAAGGTCACTTTTGAAGTAGTACAAGGGCCTAAAGGTAAGCAAGCTTCCAACATCCAGGCTCCTTAATCGGGGGTTAGTATTATTTGATTGGGAGTTGGTAAAAAAGCCCGGCACGCAAGTGCCGGGCTTTTTTTATTGAAGAAAACTACATGTGTTTGATGGTGGCTTCACCGAATGCAGAGCTAGATACCTGTTTCGCCCCGTCCATTAAACGTGCAAAGTCGTAGGTAACTGTCTTCGCTCTAATGGCACCTTCGATACCTTTGATAATCAAATCTGCCGCTTCAAGCCAACCCATGTGGCGCAACATCATTTCCGCCGACAGGATCAGCGATCCGGGATTGACGTAATCCTTACCGGCATATTTTGGCGCGGTTCCGTGGGTGGCTTCGAACATAGCCACGCTGTCGGAAAGGTTCGCCCCCGGCGCGATGCCGATGCCGCCGACTTCCGCTGCCAGTGCATCGGAGATGTAATCGCCGTTAAGATTCAGCGTGGCAATCACATCGTATTCAGCCGGACGCAACAGAATCTGCTGCAGGAAAGCATCGGCGATCACGTCCTTGATGATGATGCCGCCGTTCCCATATTTTTCGGGTAACTTCATCCAGGGACCTTCGTCGATCAAGGTTGCACCGAACTCACGTGCTGCCAACTCGTAGCCCCATTTTTTGAAGCCCCCTTCGGTGAATTTCATGATATTGCCTTTGTGTACCAGCGTAACCGACTTGCGCTGGTTGGCTATGGCATACTTGATTGCTTTGCGAATCAGGCGTTCAGATCCCTCAACTGAAACTGGCTTAATGCCGATGGCGGAGGTTTCCGGGAAGCGGATATTTTTCACGCCCATCTCTCTTTGCAGGAACGT
>JBAQWL010000177.1:0-2453 GCA_049298895.1 Gallionella sp. | reverse complement strand
CTCACACTGTGCAGGGTGCAAAACGGCTGTTACGGGATGGCACCGACAGTCTCTCCACACCGAAGAGCGGCGGCAACCCGGCCACTGAAGAAACTTGTTACCAATGCCATAGCGCTTTCGGTACAAGTATCGTCGCCCAGTTAACTAATGTGCCAGACATTAAGAGCGATTTCGCACTGACTATCAGCATGCCCATCTCCAAGCAACCGGAGGCACACAATATCGGCGGCAGCTTTGATGACAGCATCAACGGAGGCGCAGCCGCGCGCTGCGACACCAGTGACAGCCAATGCGGCAAGGACTTCATGGAATCCCAAGCGGTGCTGGGCAAGGCGAGCGCGGGAGGTGAAATTAATAGTCGCCACGTCGAATGTACTGATTGCCATAACCCGCACCGGGTTTCCAAAAACCGATTATTCAGCGATGACCCGGTCACTCCAGCCGATAGCGGTACGCACAAACATACCCTCGCCGCTGGTGACATCGTCGCCCACAGCAATCTTGCATCTGGCTCGCTCCGTGGCACTTTTGGCGTAGAGCCGCAGTACCTCTCCACCGAATTTGGCACTCACCCCTTCGGCTATACGGTGAAGCGTGGCGATGGTAATACCAACGCGCCCCCAGACATTACTAGCACCTATGTAACGCGTGAGTACCAGGTTTGTTTCAAATGCCATTCCACTTACGCCTACGACGAAACTGACCCCGCCTCTTTACCATTAGGCTACACTGGTGGCACAGCTCCCGACACTAACGGTTTGCTCTATTACGCTGACAATGCGATGGAATTCCAGGCACCGACCGCTCACAAAGGCACACCCGCCAGTACCACGGACTCCGGCGCATCCTCATCCTTCTCCACCAACAACCACCGCTCTTGGCACCCGGTGATGGACAATACCGGAAGAACTCCGATTTTATCCGGCACCAACGCTAACACTTGGCGCAGCCCGTGGAACGGTTCCGATACCGATGGTCCAACCGCCTTCGCACAAGTTAACGCTGTCGGCAATCAGACCATGTATTGTAGTGATTGTCATGGTTCGGTCACCAACCTTTCTGAAGGCGTTGTTCCGGTTGGAGGCGAGGACGGAAATTCGTGGGGGCCACACGGCAGCAACGAAAATTTCATATTGAAGGGCGAATGGAATACCGGCGCTGCCCATACTATCGGATCGAACACCCTGTGCTTCCGTTGTCACGATCAGAATCAATACGCCGATGCGAGCGGAGCCCCTGCGTCCGCCTTGAACAGCGGCTTCGGCGGAAGCGGCACTGATACTTGGGGTCAGCCAATCAACAATCTTCATCAAAGACATGCTTTCTACACCACACAAGGGGGTATGCCCCTTGCTCCATCATGGCCTGCGTCAGAAAATGGCAGCTATCGCTGCACTATGTGCCATACCGGGACGGCTCATGGCTGGAAGAACAAGGCGTTTCTGGTCAACCTCTTTGACCTTGGACCGGAGATCACTGCATTAGGTGGAGAAACCGCTCCGGGATCCATCATCCTGTCGCCAGGAGATGATGTCCCCAAAGGCACTATCGCACCCGCCACCACCGTCCCTGATGGCTATAGCAATGGGCCCTATTACAGGGGGGCTCTGCTAGGAGTAGTGAACTTTAAATCGAGCGGCAGTTGGGTAAAGACTGACTGCACTGGTGGCTGCCATTGACGCGCCATATTTTGAGCGGAATGGTAAGGTCGACCGGGCAACTATTTTAGATTTGATATACTTACGAAGGAACTATCAGAACTGCTTGCCCAGCTGCATCCACAATCTGGATTTATGGTTCATGGTAGCGGGCTCAGAGTTCGGTTGGCCTCCGCTGCCGCGCACGGCAAGGTAAGCTTTGATCTCGATACCGAAAATTTTCGCATTCACACCCACACCCCCACCGGAAAGGGACCGTGTATTTGAGCCTGCAAGGTATGGATCGTGGTTGATAATCACTGAACCGGCATCGAAGAACATCAAGCCTTGCAGGCTTTGAGTAAAGTTGCGACGCAGTTCCACAGTCGCAAGTCGGCCTTCGTCTCCAAAAGCCTCACCTTGTGGATAGGCTCGTACACCATTGGCTCCGCCTAGGGAAAATTGCTCAGAGGAATTAAGATTCTTGTTAGCGTACTGGCCAGACAGCGCAAGCGAAAGTGAGTAACTATCACTCAGGCGTTGCAGGCGATTGAGGCCGAAAGCAAAGCGGGTGAAAGCGCCGTTAGTTTGCGCCAAAAGTTTGTCATCCGACAGTGAAGCATCATCCATGCTCAGGCTGCCCGTTGCGAGTGTCAGGTTGAACAACGTGATGCCACCACCTCCAAATTTGTCCTCATGATTAAACGTCAAACCGACGGTTGCGAGCTGAACTTGTTTGTCTATGGGGAAGGATGCTATTACATCGTTGAGCTGTTTATTCTCTAAGGTAAAAGTACCGGAAAGATTACTTTTTTG
>JBAQWL010000176.1:0-13069 GCA_049298895.1 Gallionella sp. | reverse complement strand
GCGCACGATACGACAGTGTGCTCCCGCGCACGCATGGTGACTATTGCAATACAGGTTTTCAGGAGGTATCTCAATGTCTCACCCCATCTCTGAACAGGAATTCAACGCACTTGCCCGGCAGGGCTACAACCGCATCCCGCTGGTATGCGAAAGCTTTGCCGATCTGGATACGCCGCTGTCGCTGTACCTCAAACTCGCCAACCAACCTTATACTTACCTACTGGAATCGGTGCAGGGCGGTGAACGTTTCGGCCGCTACTCCTTTATCGGCCTGCCCGCCGACACACGCATCACGGTGCGTGACAAGCAAGTCACACTGTCACACCTTGACAGTGAAACAACCCATCAGGTCGAAAATCCGCTCGACTTCATCCGCGACTACCAGACACGTTTCAAGGTTGCATCGCTGCCCGGTCTGCCGCGTTTCTGTGGCGGATTGGCCGGCTATTTCGGCTATGAGACGATACGTTACATCGAACCGCGCCTGGCCCAATCAAGCAAAAATGGTTCACAAAAGCCCGATGCAATAGGAACACCGGACATCCTGCTGATGCTCACCGAGCAACTGGCGGTGGTGGACAATCTCACCGGCAAGCTTACTTTCATCGTCTATGCCAACCCGGAGCAGGCCGATGCATATGGTCAGGCAAAGCAACGCCTGGATCAACTGACCCGACGACTAAGGCTGCCGGTGAAAATCCCGCACGCACCGGCGATGCACGGCGGTGAAGCACACTCCGAATTCGGCGAGGCTGCTTTCAAACAGGCAGTGGTCAAAGCCAAGCAATACATCGTCGACGGCGACATTATGCAGGTGGTGCTGTCGCAACGCATGTCGCAACCGTTCCCTGCCGCGCCGCTTTCGCTGTATCGCGCGTTGCGTAGCGTCAATCCTTCACCCTACATGTTCTATTACGACATGGGCGATCATCATGTGGTCGGAGCGTCGCCGGAAATTTTAGTACGCCTTGAAGGAGATACTGTCACGGTGCGCCCGATCGCCGGAACCCGACCACGCGGCAAAACCCCGCAACAGGATGCCGAGCTTGCGCGGGATTTACTGGAGGATCCGAAAGAACTGGCGGAACACCTGATGCTGATAGACCTGGGCCGCAATGACATCGGCCGCGTCGCAAAGAATGGCACCGTGAAGCTCACCGAAAAAATGATCATCGAGCGCTATTCGCACGTGATGCATATCGTCTCCAACGTCGAAGCCGAACTCAAACCCGGCCTGAACGCGATGGACGTGCTCAAGGCGACATTCCCCGCAGGCACGGTGAGTGGCGCGGCGAAAGTGCGCGCGATGGAAATCATCGACGAGCTCGAACCTCCCAAGCGCGGAATCTACGCAGGCGCAGTCGGTTACCTCGGTTTCAACGGCGACATGGATCTTGCGATCGCGTTGCGCACCGCGGTGGTGAAGGACAACATACTGTACGCTCAGGCCGGTGCCGGCATCGTCGCCGACTCAGTGCCCGAAAGCGAATGGACGGAAACGCTGAACAAGGCGCGCGCCGTTTTGCGCGCCGCGGAAATGGTACTGGCGGGTCTCGACAACGGCGCAGAATAGTCATGTTGCGATTGACTGAAGTCAAACTGCCTCTGGCTCATGTCGAAGGCGAAATTAAAGCAGCCATACTCAAACGCTTGGGCATCCCTGCTGATGAGTTGATCAGTTACGTCATCTTCAAGCGCGGCGTGGATGCGCGCAAGCCGCACGCGATCCTGTGCACCTACACGCTGGATGTGACGGTGCGCGATGAAGCGGCGATTCTGGCGCGATTCAAGAACGATCAGCCCCTCCGAAAAGGCAACGTAAAATCCGTAAGCGCAGTAGGTGGGGCTAAGCGACAGCTGCCGCACATCCGTGTTACGCCGGATACAAGCTACCACTTCGTCGCACAGGCCCCAAAGATTTCAACCTCGCGTCCTGTCGTGATCGGCATGGGCCCGGCAGGCCTGTTTGCCGGACTGCTATTGGCTCAGATGGGTTTCCGTCCGCTGATCCTGGAGCGTGGCAAGGAAGTACGCGAACGCACCAAGGACACTTTCGGGCTGTGGCGGCAGGGGATGCTGAACCCCGAATCCAACGTGCAGTTCGGCGAGGGCGGCGCGGGGACATTTTCGGACGGGAAGCTGTATAGCCAGATCAAGGATCCACGCTACTTGGGCAGGAAGGTGCTGGAAGAATTCGTCAAGGCGGGCGCGCCGGAGGAAATTCTGTATGTGAGCCATCCGCACATCGGCACGTTCCGGCTGGTGGGCATTGTGGAGAAGATGCGCGAAACCATCGAGTCGCTGGGCGGCGAGATACGTTTCGAGAGCCGCGTGGATGATATCGAAATCGATAACGGTCAGGTGCGCGGCGTGGTGCTCGCCAGCGGCGAACATATAGCATCCTCCCACCTGGTGCTCGCGGTCGGCCACAGCGCGCGCGACACCTTCGAGATGATCCACAGGCGCGGCATCTACATCGAGGCCAAGCCGTTCTCCATCGGCTTCCGCATCGAGCACCCGCAGTCGCTGATCGACCGTGCCCGCTACGGCAAGAACGCGGGCAACCCGCAGCTCGGCGCGGCGGATTACAAGCTGGTGCATCACGCCAGCAACGGACGCTCGGTGTACAGCTTCTGCATGTGTCCCGGCGGCACGGTGGTCGCCGCGACGTCGGAACCGGGGCGAGTGGTCACCAACGGCATGAGCCAGTATTCGCGCAACGAGCGCAACGCCAACAGCGGCATCGTCGTGGGCATCACGCCCGAGCAGGACTATCCCGGCAATCCGCTGGCGGGGATGGAATTTCAGCGCCGCTGGGAGTCGCGCGCTTATGAGCTTGGCGGCGGTACCTATCAGGCACCGGGACAATTGGTCGGCGATTTTCTCGCGGGCAAAGCTTCGACGAAATTAGGGTCGGTGCAGCCTTCCTACACGCCCGGCGTGCATCTGACCGATCTGTCTACCGCGCTGCCGGACTATGCGATAGACGCGATCCGCGAGGCGCTGCCTGCGTTCGCCAAGCAGATCAAAGGATTCGATTTGGCCGATGCAGTGCTGACCGGCGTCGAGACGCGCACCTCCTCGCCGATCCGCTTCAAGCGCAACAAGGACGATTACCAGAGCGTCAACACCAAGGGCCTGTATCCGACCGGCGAAGGTGCGGGTTATGCGGGCGGAATACTTTCGGCGGCAGTCGATGGGATCGAGGTTGCCGAAGCGGTGGCGTTGAGTATGATGCGCGGCTAAGATTACACATACCGTTCACCCTGAGCTTGTCGAAGGGTCGGACATTCATGCTTCGACAGGCTCAGCACGAACGGCCATTCTGTTGAAACAACAATATTGAGGCGAAATAAATATGCTGTTGATGATCGACAATTACGACTCCTTCACCTACAACCTGGTTCAGTACTTCGCCGAACTCGGTGCCGACGTGGTCGTGCGTCGAAACGACGAGATCAACGTCAGGCAGATAGCAACCATGAACCCGCAACATATCGTGGTGTCCCCCGGCCCGTGCACGCCGAACGAGGCGGGTATCTCGGTAGCCGCTATCCAGCACTTCGCCGGGAAGATTGCAGTCCTCGGCGTATGCCTTGGGCATCAAAGCATAGGCCAGGCATTCGGCGGTCACATCATTCACGCCAAGCAGTTGATGCACGGCAAGACCTCGCTGATCCATCATCACAACAACAGCGTTTTCACCGGACTGCCCAACCCGTTCACCGCGACGCGTTACCATTCGCTGGTGATCGAGCGCGAGACGCTGCCTGACTGTCTGGAAATCACCGGCTGGACCGACGACAACGAGATCATGGGTGTGCGCCACAAAACCCTGGCGGTGCATGGCGTGCAATTCCATCCCGAATCCATCCTGACCGAACATGGGCATGACATGCTGAAGAATTTTTTGAGCGGAGCCAAATGATGAATTATTCACAAACCCTGACCAAACTGATTGACCGCCATGACTTGCCGTTCGCCGAAATGCGCGAACTGATGGAACACATCATGAGCGGACAACTCACCCCTGCACAGATCGCCGCCGTATTGATCGCGCTACGCACCAAGGGTGAAACTGTGACCGAGATTGCTGCGGCGGTCGCAGTGATGCGCGAATTGTCCACCAAGGTCAATGTCAAGCATACCGGATATTTGCTCGACACCTGCGGCACCGGGGGTGATGGCGCACAGACTTTCAATATCTCCACTGCCAGCGCATTTGTCGCAGCGGCAGCTGGGGCGTATGTCGCCAAGCATGGCGGACGCTCGGTTTCCAGCACCTGCGGCAGCGCGGATGTACTGGAAAAACTCGGCGTAAATGTGAACCTTACACCGGATCAGGTCGCGCAGTGCGTAGACCAGATCGGCGTTGGCTTCATGTTCGCCCCCAACCATCACAGCGCGATGAAATTCGCCGCGCCGGTAAGGCGCGAACTCGGCGTGCGCACAATGTTCAACCTGCTCGGGCCACTGACCAATCCGGCTGGCGCACAGAATCAGGTGATCGGGGTATTCCACCAATCGCTCACCGCCAAACTCGCGCAGGTGCTCAGCGAGCTCGGCAGCCGCCATGTGCTAGTAGTGCACGGGGCGGACGGCATGGATGAGATTTCCATCAGCGACGGCACTTACATCGCAGAACTCAAGGACGGCAAAGTCAGTGAATACACCGTGCACCCTGATTTATTCGGTTTGCCCAGCGCACCCAGCAATAGCCTACGAGTTGCGAACACCGACCAGGCCTGCGAAAAATTATTGGGCGTGCTGAACAATGAAGTCGGCGTACCACGTGACATCGTGCAACTGAACGCTGGCGCTGCAATCTATGCGGCGGGGCTGGCAAAAACCCTGGAAGATGGTGTCGCCAAAGCCGATCAGGTGATCGCCAGCGGCGCGGCAAAAACCAAACTTGATCAACTCATCGCGCTGAGCAATAGCTTCAAGTCTTGACCTCAGCCAGCATATCCGCCACCGTCGGATAGCGCAGTTTCACCTTCAACTCCCGCTTCATGCGCTGATTGGTTAGTCGCCGAGATTCGTTCATGAATGACAGCAGCATTTCCGATAATACATGCTGTGCCTCGGCGCGGCTGATGCGCGGCACACGCAACAGGCCGAACGCATCGGCCACGCCATCCAAATATTCTCCCATCTTTAGATGGCTGTCGTCGCTGGTGTGGTAGATACGACATGGTTTTCCATAGCGCAACGCTACGACACTGATACTTGCCAGATCATCGGCATGAATGTGGTTGGTATAGCTGTCCTCGCTGTCTATGATGGCTGGAGTGCCTTGTTGCAAGCGACTTAGCGGCAAGCGGTCAGCCGCGTAGATGCCGGGCACACGTAGGATGCTGGCATTAACCTGATTGCGTTTTGCCCATTTGCGTATCTGCATCTCAGCATCTAACCGCCGACGCGAACGTGGCGAGGTCGAATTGAGTGGGTGGGTCTCGCTCACCCATGCGCCGCCGCAATCGCCATACACGCCGCTGGTGCTGATGTATACCAGCCGTTTGGGCAAAGTACTCCGTGATAGAGCCGCGAGGAGATTTCGGGTGCGGGTATCAGGAGATTCAAGCTTTCCCTGTTCACGTCCTAACCCTTTTTGGCCTCCCCAACCCCCCGGCACTCTTTTCAAAGGGAGGGCCAAAGGAGGTGCTGATGGTGGTGGTGCGAAGTGCAGAACTGCATCGGCTATTCCGGCGATGCGCACCAGGCTGGCTCTATCATCCAGATCGCCCAATATCGGCTCAACACTTATAGACCGCAATCTCGCACAATAAGCTGGGTTGCGCACTAATGCGAACACCCGATAGCGACGCGTCAGTAAAGGTATGGCGCGCAGCGCCACATCACCACTGCCGACGATCAATATTTTTTTCATAAGGGAATTATGCGTTAAAATTCACGCTCTCGCACAATCAGCAATTTTCTGAAAAACTTCAACATGGCTTTCCAAACAACAATTCAACCTAGTGGTCACACCTTTGTCATTGAATCACACGAGACCGTTCTTGAAGCTGCACTCAAACACGGTTACATTCTGCCTTATAGCTGTCGCGACGGCGTTTGCGGGTCGTGCAAGGGCAAAATTCTGCAAGGCTTGTTGGACTACGGTAAGCATCAGGGCAGCACCTTAACGGATATTGAAAAGACGGCCAGCATGGCATTATTTTGCTGCGCCAGGCCGCTTTCAGATATTACTATCGAGTGCCGTGAAGTAAACGCGATCAAGGATATCCCCGTAAAAACCATGCCTTGCCGTGTACAAAAAATGCTGAGGCCAGCGCCGGATGTGATGGTGCTCTCGCTCAAGCTGCCCTCCAATGAGCGTCTGCAATACATGGCCGGTCAATTTATTGACATACTATTGAAGGATCACAAGCCGCGCAGTTTTTCTCTGGCCAATGCTCCACACGATGACGAGTTTCTGGAGCTGCACATTCGTAACATTGCAGGTGGCGCATTTACTCAACATGTATTCGAGGCCATGAAAGAGCGCGACATTCTGCGCTTCAAGGGCCCGCTCGGCACTTTCTTCCTGCGTGATGACACAAGTAAGCCCATCATTTTCGTTGCCAGCGGTACTGGCTTTGCCCCGATCAAGGCAATCATCGAGCACGCACTGCACATCGGGGTGCAGCGCCCGATGCATTTCTACTGGGGTGCGCGAAAACTGACAGACTTGTATATGCTGGATAAAGCTCAGCAGTGGAAAAGCCTCGGTATCAGATTCACCCCGGTGCTGTCCGAAGCTTTGCCACAGGATTCATGGCAGGGACGTACCGGGTACGTACATCGTGCGGTGTTGGACGATTACAGCGATTTGGCCAGTCATGAGGTCTACGTCTGTGGAGCACCTGTGGTCGTGGAAGCCGCTCAGCGCGACTTCATCAGTCAGCGCGGCTTGCCTAATGATGCATTTTTCTCAGATGCGTTTACCTTTTCCCCCAAGATATAGAACTGGGATGGCAGAATCAAGCTAAAGTAGTGCAGTGGGTAACTATCAATCCCCGATTCTCAGTCTTGCTGCCATGTTCATGGCCTGCTGATAATGCCTAGACGCATCGCCTGATTTCCCCATTCGCTCCGCAAGCTGTCCTAATGCATCGTAAACCGCATGACCGGGGGAAAGGCTGGCACTTGCTTCAAGATAGCTTTGTGCTTTTCCCCATAAACTTTGATGCATACATAACTTTCCAAGCGCAAGCAGTAGTCTGGCTTCCTGCTTATGCTGATTGAGCCACTTTTCTGCTTGCTCGATTTGCGCCAACAGGTCACTGGACTGGCAATCGCCGTACAGGGCCACTAATTTTCCGTCCCATTGTGCATTCAGGCTATCAGAGAGCAATTGCTGAGCTAGGTCGCACCCACCATGTTGCATTAACGCACGTGCGGTCGCAGCGACAATCTTGTTGTACTTTTTAATATCGCTGGGAATTTTTTTTAGACACGCCGTCAGACCATCCAGGTTGCCTTGCATGCGTATTTTTCCTAGCCAGGCTTCCTGACGAAATTTCGCAGCAGCCGCCGCATCAATGGATGCGCGCTTTTCCATCTGATCGAGTACACGCAAAACATCATCCCAGTTGCCAACCTGTTGCTGCGCTTTCAGCTCAAGTGACAACGCACCGATATGGCTTTTAACCCCACTATCGTGTAATTCCTGTAATACATCTAATGCTGCGCTTGAATCATGCTGGTCGAGCATGAATTTGGCGGTCGTTATCAACCTCATCGTCGATTCGCCGATGTTCTTGTCTTTGGAAGAGGACAAATAAGCATCGCGTTTCTTGAATTCACCCAATTTGTGCGCGGAACGCGCAGCAATAATGGAATGGAAACTAGAAGCTTGGGCCATTTCCATGGCACGTGTCGCGGCCTTTTCGGCCGCCGCATAGCGACTCTCGAAGTATGCGCTAAGCGCCTCATCCAACAGCTTGCGCGCCCTGGCTTGGGCTCGTGCAAGACGAAATTTTCGTACTTGCGTCGGCAAACTCTGAACAGCGAGTATCAGCCGCACCAACCCATAACCAAGCACCGACATTAGCAGCAATGAAGTGATGAACAGCGTGAACGAAATTTCGATGCGATAGGGTGGATAAACCAGTTGCACGTAAGCAGAATTATGCGCTGCGGTGGTGAGCGCGACCGCAGCGGCGAACAGGCCGAGTATCCATAACGAGTATTTCATCGTACTGGCTTATCGCGCCTCAAACGGTAGTTGTGCACCGCCTGCAAACTGGAGTTGAGATCCGGCAATTCGATGCTGATATTGGACGCAGATATTTTCTTCAGCCCGGCCAACATGCCCGACCCAGCGGGTGACTTGGAGTCGAAATAGCGCGCCGTCCACTGCAGTGTGATTTTAAGCTCCTGCCTGAATAATTTTTCGTCGCGTGACAACAGCGCGATACGTGCTGACAACAGCCGCAGCTTGAGATTTTCGCGCAGGAAGAATTCCTGATTAGGTTGCAGCAGCGGAATTTCGTCCATTCCAGTGTTTTCGATCCGCACCAGCCGCTTTGCTTCCTGCCAGATTTCACGCAGCAACTTTTGACTAACTGTTTCGTCACTCGCTGTTTCTCTGGTTGGAGCCGCCTGCGCTATAGGCTCGCTTTCTGCATGCCGCTGATAAGCCAGCGGCAATTCATCGACAGCCGAGATCAGCTTATTAAGTTGAAGATTAATGCCGTTGATATCCACGCTAGGCAATGTACGCAGCTTATCCATATCCTCACCTATGGTTTCGCGCAACCCGGCGAACGACGGTTGATTAATACGCTGCAAGCGCGCATCGGCACTTTGCAAGGCGATCAACGCAGCCCTTACGTTGGCCGACAATTGTAATTGTTGTGTTGCGTTAAGCAGCATCTGCTCGATCTCTGCGAGCAAGGTTTCATCGCGGGTCACTGACAGGTCGCTGTATAAATTATCCAACGCACCACGTTGGCTTTGCACCTCTGCATTGCGTGCTTCCAGCATCGCTACTTTTGAATACAACTCTCGCACCTGATCCTGGCTTTGAGCCAACAGCAGCTGATTGGCCTTGCTGCTAACATCCATCTCAGCGATCTTTTTCGCAAGCTGTTGTTGCATATCGCTAATGATGCGATGCCCATCCAACCATTGCCATAGAAAAACCACCACCAGCACTACCAGTGTTAGCTGCGTGATACCGATACCAGAGAAAAAACCAGTTGTAGGACTTTTGCACAAAGTCGAAGCGGTCAGGGTGTCGGGCACCCTGTTTTCCAGTTCGCCTTTTCCTGAATTTGGCACTTGCTCACTCATTTAATATCTTTCTGGTAACAATTAAGACTGATTTCTTGTGCCTCCCATGTGGCATAAAAAAATATACTGCGGCAACACCGCACATCATACTGTCCTCAGTCTTCAATCCTCTGATTCGCCCACGCGATCAAAGCTGACAGCAAACCATCATCTCCCGAGTTTGTTAGCAGCACTTGTTGCCAGCCCTGCTGACACGCCAAGTTTGCAATACGCTGATGCGGTACGAACAAGGGCGTATCGCGCAAAATCGATTGCGCACTGACATCCAGCATATTCCATAGATAACCCAGCGCTTCGCTGCTGGTTACGGAGATTGCATCCGGCACGGAAGCCAGCAAGACACTCGCATCCTGCTGCGGCTTGCTACGTTGATAACAGGCTGCATACTCTACCGTTGCCCCTCGTGTTGTGAGGGTGTCACCAAGCAGCTCACGTCCGCCCTCTCCGCGAAAAATCATCACGCGCCAACCTGTAATATCTTGTAATTCCGGCAAAGCCAACAGTCCTTCGCTGTCGAAACGCTCAGTTGGCGCAATGACATTTGTGATGCCCGCTTCATGTAGTGCCTTGGCACTGCCTTGGCCGACGGTAGCAATTTTGATGGTTGGCACCAACCCCACCGACCGTATTGCTGCCATTCCATAGCGTACGGCGTTCGGACTGATGAAGATGGCAAGGTCGAATTGTGGGAGGCGCGCTATCTGTGCATACAGTATCTGTGTATCTTGCACTGCTGCAATATCCAGCAACGGAAACAGTAACGCTGTGCCTCCCTCCTGCTCGATACGCTGCGCTAATTGCACTGCTTGGTCACGGGGTCGCGTGACGACGATGGTTAGTCCACTTAATGGATAGCTAGCCATTCAACGCAGCTAAAATCTCATCCGCGCCTTGCGCACGTAGCGCCTCAGCGACTTTATTACCCAGTGCTTCAGGGTGGTCGATATCACCCATCAGTTCGGAGTGCGTCATTTGTTTGCCATCTGGACTGGCGACAAAACCGCGCAGACGCAGCTTACCCCCTTGGACTTCGGCATATCCCCCCAAAGGTACTTGGCAACTTCCGGCTAGCGCCCGGCTCAAGGCACGCTCCGCCAACACGCAAGCGGCGGTATCAGGATGGTGTAGTGGTTTCAGCAAGGCGATCACATCGACACGGTCAGCTCGGCATTCGATGCCCAGCGCACCCTGTCCGACCGCGGGCAGACTATCCTCGCTGGTGATCAACGCGCGTATGCGCTGACCCAGGCCCAAACGTTTCAACCCGGCGGCAGCAAGGATGATGGCGGCATATTGCCCTTCGTCCAATTTGCGCAAGCGGGTCTGCACGTTGCCGCGCAGCGGCTCGATGTTGAGATGCGGAAAGCGCGCGCGCAACTGGCTCTCGCGGCGCAGACTGGACGTGCCCACCACGCTGCCTGCCGGCAACGCAGCCAGATTTTCATATTTGTTCGAGATGAACGCATCGTGCGGGTCTTCGCGCTCACCGATGGCGGCCAGCACGAAACCCTCCGGCAGGTTCATCGGCACGTCTTTCAGAGAATGCACGGCAAGGTCGGCGCGACCGTCTTCCAGCGCGTTTTCCAGCTCTTTCACGAACAGGCCCTTGCCACCGATCTTGGCAAGGGTCACGTCGAGAATCTGGTCACCCTGCGTGGTCATGCCCAATATGCTGACTTCGGTTTGAGGATATAATGCGCGCAGCCTGTCACGGATGTGTTGTGCTTGCCACATAGCTAACGCGCTTTCGCGCGATGCGATCACTAAACGGGAAGGTACAGTCGACGGTGATGTTGAAGAGGCTAGACTCATCGGATTTCCTAAATTAATTATGACAATACGCGGCGCATTCTAGCATAAGGTGCGCCGTGTTTTTGTCCCGAACACGCAATGAATTTACTTTCCGCCACTACCGATATATCCAGCAAAGACCTGCCACTGCGTGACGATGTGCGCCTGCTGGGCCGCATTCTCGGCGACACGCTGCGCGAACAGGAGGGAGAGGTATCCTTTCAGTTGATCGAGAACGTGCGCCGCGCTGCAGTGCGTTTCCGCAAGACCCAGGATGACCGTGACCGCGAGCAGCTCGAACAAACACTGGACGCGCTGACACCTAGCGAAACGCTGGTGGTGGTGCGTGCCTTCAGCTATTTTTCTCAACTGTCCAACATCGCCGAAGATTTGCACCATAACCGCCGGCATCGTGCCTATCTCAAGGCCGACAGCCCGTCGAAGGACGGCAGCCTGCTACTGGCGCTGGAGCGCATCGAAGCAAAGCATCTTGACAAGAAGACCCTGCAAACCTTTCTCGACAGCGCGCTGATCTCTCCGGTGTTGACTGCGCATCCCACCGAAGTGCAGCGTAAAAGTATCCTCGATTGCCAGTTGATCATTTCGAGCCTGCTGTCTGATCGCGATCGCGTGGACATGACACCGGATGAACTGGCCGACAACGAGGAGGCCCTGCACCGCTTTGTGCTGATCCTGTGGCAAACGCGCATGCTGCGAACCTCCAAACTGACCGTGCGCGACGAGATCAAGAATGGACTGGAGTATTACCGCTACACCTTCCTCACCGAGATCCCGAAGATCTACGCCAACTTGGAAAAACTGCTAGAAGAACGCTTCGACAAGGACATTAAAGTTCCGCCGCTGTTGCGCGTCGGCTGCTGGATTGGCGGAGATCGCGACGGCAATCCATTTGTCACCCACGACGTAATGTTGGATGCTGTGCAGCTACAATCTGCATTGGTCTTCGAGCATTATTTGGGCGAGACCCACATCCTCGGCAAGCGCCTAAGCCTGACCGATCGCCTGGTGGAGGTCAGCGATGAATTGCGCAGACTTTCCGACGCTTCACCTGACAAGGCTGACGGCCGCACCGACGAACCGTATCGCCGTGCGTTGATCCTGATCTATTCGCGCCTATCGGCCACCGCCAAGCATCTGGGACACAAGCTCTCGCATCTGTCACCGGTGGGCAAGGATTTGCAGCCCTATGCCGCCCCGCAGGAATTTATCGCTGACCTGGATGTACTAATCGACTCGTTGTTCAAGCACGGCGCTGTCTACCTTGCACGCGGTCGCATCGCCTACTTGCGCCGCGCTGTGGAAGTGTTCGGTTTCCATCTGGCACCCCTGGACATGCGCCAGCACAGCGCGATCCACGAGCAGACTGTCAGCGAATTATTCTCGCACAGCAGCGGCAAGGCGAACTACAAGGACCTGAGCGAAGTAGAGCGTCGCAAGGTGTTGCTGGCTGCTTTGCAAGCCGGCAAGCCGCTGCTCGCGGATGCTTTATCACCCGGCAGCCTTGGGCAATATTCCGATATGGCACAAAGCGAGTTGCGCATCATGCAGGCCGCCGCGCAGATACATCAACGCTACGGCCGCGCCGCGCTGCCCAATCACATTATCTCCAAGACCGACGCAGTAAGCGACCTGCTTGAGGTTGCGCTCATGCTGCAACAGGTTGGGTTGCTGGAGGGCAGCGACAAGCTGCACGTCAATATCATTCCGCTGTTCGAAACCATCGAAGACCTGCGCGGCTGCGGCACCATCATGGACGAGCTATTCGCGATTCCATGGTACCGCAAGCTGCTGTACACCCGCGGCAATACCCAAGAAGTGATGCTGGGTTATTCCGACAGCAACAAGGACGGCGGCTATCTCACCGCCAACTGGGAGCTGTACAAGGCCGAGCTTGAGCTGGTAAAAGTGTTCGGGAAACACGGCATCGAACTGCGCCTGTTCCACGGGCGCGGCGGAA